>QJVU01000552.1 GCA_003235605.1 Planctomycetota bacterium
GCGTCGGGTATCTCCTGGGCTACCTCACACCAATCTGGCTCCGCAAGCGCAGGGAGAACCGCGCAACGACGCTCTAGGCAGGCCGGGTCCTGTACACAGTGGCCTCTCTAGCCGCGCTGTTTCTCCAGGATTTCGATGTCGTAGCCGTTGGGATCCTTGAGGAAGATGTAGTTGGACTTCGTCGCCGGCTTGCTGCGGCGGTACCACCAGCCCTGCTTCTCCACTTCTGCAACCACGGGCTCGAGCTCGTCCACGTGGAAGGCCAGATGACCAAACTGGTTGCCCAGGTCGTAGGTCCTGTCGTCGTGGTTGTAGGTGAGTTCGATGTGGTAGTGGCCACCTTCGTCGGTGAGGAAGACCAGGGTCGCCTCGCCGCCGATGGGCCGTCGCCGGACCTCATGGAGGCCGAGGAACCCCGTGTAGAAGGCCAGGGTCTCCTCCAGGTCCTTGACGCGGATCATGGTGTGGGCAAGCTTCATGGGGTAAGCATACGCCCCCCATGCGCAAGATCACCTGAACCGACCGCCCATGAAGAGAGCCTTCATCACCGGTATCACCGGCCAGGACGGCTCCTACCTCGCCGAGCTCCTGCTCGAGAAGGGGTACGAAGTGCACGGCCTGATCCGACGCAGCAGCTCGTTCACCACCGGGCGCATCGACCACCTCTACAAGGACCCGCACGAGCACGGCACCAGGATGTTCCTGCACTACGGCGACCTGTCCGACGGCGGCAACCTCGCAAGCCTGTTGAGGGACATCCGGCCTGACGAGGTGTACCACCTCGGAGCCCAGTCCCACGTGAAGGTCTCGTTCTTGAACCCGATCTACACTGTCAATGTGGATGCCCTGGGCACGCTGCGCCTGCTGGAGGCGATCCGGTCCTTGGATCACCAAGTCAGGTTCTATCAGGCGTCCAGCAGTGAGATGTACGGCAAGGCCGTCGAGACCCCCCAGAACGAGAAGACACCGTTCCATCCGCGCAGCCCCTATGCCTGCGGCAAGGTCTACTCGTTCTGGCAGGTCGTGAACTATCGCGAAGCCTACGGTCTGTTTGCCTGCAACGGCATCCTCTTCAACCACGAGTCGCCCCGTCGCGGCATGACCTTTGTCACCCGCAAGATCACTCGCGCGGCGACGCGCATCAAGACCGGTCTGCAGGAACACCTCTACCTCGGGAACCTCGAAGCAAAGCGGGACTGGGGGTTCGCCGGTGACTACGTAAAGGCGATGTGGCTGATGCTGCAGCAGGAGGAGCCCGACGACTTCGTGATCGCCACCGGCGAGACGAGGTCAGTGCGCGAGTTCGTGGACGAGACATTCGGCCTCCTGGGGCTCGACCCCAAGGAGCATGTGCGGATCGACCCGCGCTACTACCGTCCGGCAGAGGTAGACATCCTGCAGGGCGATGCCACCAAGGCCCGCGAGAAGCTGGGATGGAAGCCTGAGGTCGCCTTCAAGGAGCTGGTTAAGGCGATGGTGGACAATGACCTCGATCTTGCCAGGAAGGAACGTGCCCTGGTGGAACAGGGCTATGAGCTTCGTCCCGAGGGCAACGCCAGCGAACACTGATGGGCGGGTCGAAGCTCGATATCGAGAACGCCAGGATCGCGGTGACCGGTGGTTCCGGGTTCCTAGGGAGGGTGGTCTGCTCGAAGCTGCGCGATCGTGGCGCCAAGCACGTCTTCGTGCCGCCCCGCGAGCAGTACGATCTCACCACCGGCAAGGCCGTCGTACGCATGTACGAGGACGCCACCCCCGATGTGGTCATTCATCTCGCTGCCGAGGTGGGAGGCATCGGCGCCAACCGGGCCAATCCCGGCCGCTACTTCTACGCCAACATGGCGATGGGCCTGCACCTCATCGAGTTTGGTCGACGGCGCGGACTCGAGAAGTTTCTGCAGGTCGGCACCATCTGCGCCTATCCGCGAGACACGCCGGTGCCTTTCAAGGAAGACGACCTGTGGAACGGCTACCCCGAGGTCACCAACGCACCCTACGGCATTGCCAAGAAGGCACTCCTGGTGATGGTTCAGGCCTACCGCCAACAGTATGGGTTCCCGGGGATCTATCTGCTGCCCGTGAATCTCTACGGCCCGGGGGACAACTTCGATCTCCAGACCAGCCATGTGATCCCGGCGTTGATCCGCAAGTTCGTAACTGCCAGGCGCGAGGGACGACCGAGCGTGGAAGTGTGGGGCACGGGGCGGGCCACCCGCGAGTTCCTCTATGTCGACGACTGCGCCGAAGGCCTGCTGCTGGCCCTGGAACACTACGACGGACCCGAACCCGTCAACCTGGGCACTGGCCAGGAGATCACCATCCGCGACCTCGCCCGGAAGATCGCCGAGCTGGCGCGCTATGACGGCGAGTTGGTCTGGGACACATCCAAGCCCGACGGACAGCCACGTCGTTGCCTGGATGTCTCGCGCGCCAAGGAGCTGTTCGGCTTCGAGGCCAGGACTTCCCTCGGCGAAGGTCTTGCCCAGACGATCGCCTGGTGGGAGAGGGAAGGGTCTTGATGCCCATGATTCCCCGCGGGACATCTGCCGTCCGGGGAAACTTGCGCGACTTGGAGCGAGCAGAGTTCCCCGTACGGCAGATGCCCCGCGGGGAGAAGTGACTCACTGATTCACTGCACGAGGATCTTCGCGCCTTCCCAGTCGACGCCATAGTGCATCCTGGTCAGGCCATGACGGGTCATGAACTCGTCGAGCTCGGCATGGTGTCTGGGGGCATAGACCATGAAAAAACCGCCCCCTCCCGCACCGGCTACCTTGCTTCCGAGGACGCCGAAGCGCTCCTTGATCTCTGTATAGAGTTCGTCGATCCCGGGGATGGAGATCCTGGATGACAGGCGCTTCTTGAGCTGCCAGTGCTGGTCCATGAGGTTGCCGAACTCGTCGTAGTTCTCGGACTCAACTGCTTCGAGCGTGGCATACCCCAGCTCCTTGATGCCATGAAGGCTGCCCTCTACTACCTCGTGGGCCGGCGCAGTCTCCTGCCTCATGGCACTGTCCTGGTCACGCAGGATCTCCGGGACGCTCCCGCGGATGCCCGTGTAGTAGAGGTGCGTGTTGGCGATGAAGTCCATCAGGGTTGCGTTGTTGATCTTGGCCCCGCGAACGGCGACCGAGCCGTCCTTGGCGATCTCCAGCACCGTCATTCCTCCGTACGTGGCCATGTACTGATCCTGTTTCCCGATGGGTCTCTTGAGTCTCTCGATCTCGATCTCGCACGCTTCTTCAGCCAGTTGCTGAAGGCCCACGGGCTCCCGCTTGAATGCGCGCAGCGACTTCAACAGCGCCACCAAGTAGCAACTCGACGAGCCAAGCCCTGTTCCCGCCCGCAGGTCTCCCATCGAGGAGATCTCCATCTTCTCTGTGATGCTCAACCTGAGCAGCGCTTCACGCACCAACTCGTGCCGCAGCTGGTCTGGGTGATCGACGGTCTCGCTCTTCGTGTAGTGAACACGGATCTTCTTGTCCATTACAGGCGGGTTGGTGGCCACGTACATGTACTTGTCGAGGGCCATCGAGAAAACGAACCCACCATGTCTCTCGTAGTAGGACGGTAGGTCGGTGCCGCCCCCACCGAGCGTGGCGCGGAACGGAGAACGGGTGAGGATCATGCTGGCGCCTCCTCTGTACCTGATGTCGTCGTAGCTGCAATACGCTCGCGAACAGCGGCAGTAACCAAGTGGTGGAGGACAACGTGCAAGCCTTCCACCTGGGCCGTGGTGTCGGCCGGGAGCAGGAGGGACGCGGTACAGATGTCACGCATGACGCCGCCGTCGAAGCCGATCAGTCCGAGACTCTGACCATGGTTCTGGTTGGCAAACTCCACGGCACGGAGCAGGTTCTGGCTCCAGGCACCGGCCTTGTCCCTCCCAACACCGCCGTGGACCGAGATCCCCAAGACAACGTCCCCGGGACGCCACCAAGTCTTCAGCTGCTCGAGGTAGACCCGATCCCAACCGTCATCGTTGATCAACGCCGAGACCAGCGGTGTGTTGTCGTTCAGCGACATCACGCGCAGCCTGCGGCAACCCTCGATGATCGTGCACTTGAACAAGTCGCAAGCCAGGTGTTGCGCTGTGCTGGCGGAGCCACCGTTCCCGCAAACATAGAGCGTCGCGTCACGCTGCCACGCTCCGAAGATCACCTCGACGAACCGTGCCACCTCGGTGGGATCCACCCGGTCCAGGATCTCCTGGGCCTGCCGCAGATACTCTCGCACAAGACCCTCCGTCATCTGAGCAGTGCCTCGCGCGAGGACTCGATGATGCGCAGCGCTGCCAACAGGTTCTCGGCGATGTGGTCGGGCCGTAGTTCGACCTTCTCGGGGTGCTTTCGCTGTCGGTCCGTGCTGCGCTGGAGCAGGATGGTCTCCACGCCGGCAGCACGGCCGCTGGCCATGTCCGCGTGGCGGTCACTGACCACGAACGACCTCCGCAGGTCCACATGATGCACGGACGCCGCCTCGATGAGCAGGCTCGGTGCGGGCGGTTCGACCCGATCCCGCGACTCCGTCTGGGCCCGAGCCGGCTGGACCCAACCCGCCTGGACTGCTCCCGCGCGGGGCCGAGCCGCCTGGTCCCCTCCCGCCCGGGGCCGCTGATCCGGGCCATCGCCGAGGGACGCGCCGCCGCGATCGCTCCCCTTGTAGAAGATGCCGTCCAGGTGCGCATCGTTCCGCGCCAGAGCCTCACGAAGCTCCTGGTGGATGCGAGCCAGGCGCACGGCGGTGAGTCGTCCGGTGGCCAGCTCTGGCTGCTCGGTTATGACCAGGCACAGGTAACCCAAACGGTTCAGCCCACGGACGAACGCTACCGCGTCCCTGCGCAGCGAGACCCGTTCCACCTGCAGAGGACTCACAGGCGCGCGCTGGCGCTCGTCGCAGACACGCTGGTTCAGCGTGCTGTCTCGGTCCAGGAAGACGGCCGGTTTGAGCATTCGGTCCGCGATGATACGGCAGCAGGCAGCCTGGCCACCAGGAAACTACCTGCCTGCGCGATCCCGACCTCTGCGACGCTGGCGCCGTTCTTCGTGGCGG
>QJVU01000511.1 GCA_003235605.1 Planctomycetota bacterium
TGGGTCACCTCGTGCGTGCTGAGGAAGAACGGTGGGAGACTGACGTTCCGAAGCTCTTCGTTCTGCACCCGAGTGCGCTCACCCGCAGGGGACCCCATCGTGAACTCTCCTCCCGGCAAGAGCACGAGTACGACTCCCGATCCCGCGCCGACGTGAAAGCAGTCTCCCCGTTCACTGCGCTGGGGTCGATCGCCGCTCAGGACATGCCAGAACTCCCAATAGCCCTGTTGGTTGAGGCCAAGAGGAACAAGGCCCAGCTGGGGCGAGAGCGCCAGACCACCGTACTTCGGGCTCGACTGGATCGCAGCGATGGCGCGATCCCACTCATCCTGATGTTCTGCGATGCTCCGCTCCCGGAGCTTGCTCGCGGTTTCCGCACGGGCAGCAATGGCCGGTCGCAGCCGCTCTAACTTCTCCAGGTAGTCGACCCCCGTCCTCAGCGTGACGGCCTCGACGCTTTCGTCGGTGCCGCCGAGGGCGGCGCACTGTGTGCGGTACTTCTCTATTCGCTCCAACCGCTGGCCGGTTTCATCGAGCCACTGCCGGATGGCTGGCAACGTGGCTGGCGTGGACGGATACAAATGCTCCGCTTGGCCCAGGAGCACCTGGGCAGAGCGGAAGTCCAGCAATCGTCGCGCGCGGTCCCGCGCCGCCCTCACCTGCATCAGGTCAGCAGCAACGACGGCGATCACGATCAGGAGCGCAGCGGCGACAGTGACCGCAACCGCCTTGTTCCGCTGGATCGCAAGCCGTACCACATACGCAAGCGTCGGCTTGCGCGGAGAGATGGGCCGCCGGCCGAGGTAGGCTTCGATGTCGTGCGCCATCTCCATTGTGTCGGCGTAACGTTTCCGTGGGTCGCGGGCCATCGCCTTCGCGCAGATCTCTGCAAGTTCAGCGTTCGCCGAGGGACGCACTTCGAGCGCCGCCGCCGGTGGGCCTGCCAGCACGAGATCCAGCACCATGTGGGGGCTCTTCGCATCTCGTCGCATGTACGGGGGCTGCCCGGTGATCAGGTGATACAGCATCGCACCCACGGAGTACACGTCGGACCGCGGGCCGACCTCGTCGAGCTTGCCCATCGCCTGTTCCGGCGCCATGTAGCAGGGAGTCCCAAGGACATCGCCATCTACCGTCAACAGTGGCGAGTCTGGAGCCTGCCCCTTGCGAGCCGTGTGCTTCGCAGCGACGGAACGTTCGCTCGAGAGTGGCGCGTGGCGAATCCGTATGTCCTTGGTGTCGTCTTCGCCGATGATCCGCGCCAGACCCCAGTCCATGACGTAGGTCTCACCGAAGCGCCCGACCATCACGTTCGTGGGCTTCAAGTCCCGATGAATCACCCCCTTCGCATGCGCGTAGGCCATGGCTTCGCACACCCGGATGAGAACCCCGAGACCGCGCTCTGTCGTCCACCCCTCCTTCCCGGTCTCGATCAGCTTGATGATCCGCTGGAAGTCCCGGCCGCGCACCAGCTGCATCGTGAAGTAGGCGTGTTCTTCTTCGTCGATGCCGATCTCGTGTACGGGAACGATGCCCGGATGCTCGAGCTGGCCAGTGATCCGCGCCTCCTCGAGGAACCGGGCCAGCGTCCTCCCTGGCACGCGCTGCACGGAGACGTCCCGACCCGGCGATCCTCGCCCTCCAACACGCTTCATCGCGAGGTCTCGTCCGACGTTGTTGTCCCGGACCCGGAGAATCGTACCCATGCCCCCGCGCTCGATCTCGTCCCGGATCTCGTAGCGCGGCCGCGGCCCGCTGTGGACGACCAGACGCGCGAGCATCTCCGGATCTACCCGTCCCCCGTACGCGCTCTCAACGAACCTTGCAACGGATTCACCGTCCAGGGTCGCGCCCAACACCCTGCTCACCATCCGCCAGGCGTGGTAGAGGGAGCGGAGATCTTCTTCGAGCGCGCGTCGCTCGGCACAAAACGCTTCGAAATCGGCGTCCTTGTCGAGGGACCAATGGTGCAGGAAGTCGCCGAACGCTTGCGCCGCGGGGCTCAGCTGTGAGTCGTCGGAATCCGATTGGCTGCTGTCAGACACCTTGTGGCCCACATGATAGTCGTCTTGGGCCAGCAGAACCCGCCGTCAGGCAGGGGAACGGTGGGTCGCGACTCCACCAACTAGCCGGATCCCTCCTTCTCCAAGGACCGCATGAGCAAGGCGAGCCGCGCTATCGCGCGGGACAGCAGCGCACGACTGGCGTCGACTGACAAACCGAGCTGCTTGCCGATCTCCTTGTGGGGCAGCTCGAGAAACCTGGCCAGCCAGATGATCTCCTGGTAGTTGTCCGGTAGCCGATCGAAGGCACGGGCCAGCAAGAGCCTCTCCTCCTCGGCCTGAAGGCACTCCGAGGGTGACATCAGGTGGCTGGCGACATCCCCCGGGGTCACCTTGTCCATCCTCTTCATCTTGTCCCGGACCGCTTGCCGACGCCGGTGGCGGTCGATCATCTTCGAGAGCGTGACCCGGTGCAGCCAGCCCACGAACCGGGCCCGGCCGCGGTATTCGAACTTTCCGTTGCGGAGATCCTCGAGCGCCTCCCGACAGACGGACTGCACCAGGTCCGAGACCGATTCCGAAGCCAGAGGCAGCCGGTGGGCGCGGCGGCGCACGAACGCCTCGATCTGCTGGACATGTTCCACCAGTAATTCGCTGAGCGCCGGCTCATCACCCCTGGTGGTGAGCTCCACCAGAGTCTTGTGGCGCTCCGGGTCGGAGGGCGGTGTCGATGGAGGATCCGGGGCGGTGTCGGTCACGACAGATCGACCGATTCTCCTCTCGAGCGCCACGTCTCCGCAAGCCACCCCCGGAGGTCTGGGCTTGCCAGTCCCTCAGGACTTGGGCCGCGGGTAGCTCCCCAGGTAGAAGCGAAAGACCCGGCCACCCCTGGCTTTCTCGTCGTGGTACTTGCGCACGAGGTCTGCGACCGTTGCGGCCAGTTCCTCTGCGAACGCGCTCCGCGTCTCCGCGGATGCAAACCGCACATCCACCTCCAGGGCGAAGGTCGGCAGCTTCTTCTTGTCCGCCTCGGCACCGGCTTTCAACACTGCCAGCTCCCGGATTGCCCGGGACGCCAGGGCAATCTGGTAGGCCGACGAGAAGCGGTCCTGGATATCCTCGGGCGAGCTGCCCAGGCTACCCAGCGCCGCCGTCGAGATCGCGTAGCTCTGGCCGGTGCGCCGGTAGATCCGCTCCACGACGGTGCCCTTCCGCCGCTCCTCCACCAGCTCCACCAGGCGCTGGGCTTCCAGCTCGCGCAGGTGGTAGTTGACCCGCTGCCGCGGCAGGTCGAGGCGCCGGGCAAGGGCCGCCGCGGAGCCGGGCTCCGCGAGGTGCTCCAGGATCTGGATCCGCACTTCCTGGAGCAGCGCCTGGGCGCGGCGGGGTTCTTCGATGACGTCGACGGCGACCGCCATGGCTACGCACCACCCTGGGCCACCTTCTTCTCGTCGGTGGCAAACAACCGCTCCAGCATCTGATCCCACCGCCGCTGCAGCGCCGCCACCTTCTCTGCCGGGTGGTGGTAGGCACCAAGCCACAGCCAGGCGTGGGACTGTCCCCCCCACTCCTCGATGGAGAACCGGAAGAAGCCACCGCCATGGCTCTTGGCGTTGCCGCTGAACTCCCGTGGCTGGCAGACCAGGCTAGTGCCGGAGAACTCGTCGCCGTCCGCGGTCTGGATCCGGAAGGGTGCGTCTTCCTTCAGGGAGTCGACGCTCGCCCCACAGGCGAACCCGTTCTCGCCAGTGAGGATCTTCCACGCCACGTCGCGATCCATGTCCAGGTCCTTGGTACTCCACGCCAATCGACGTTCCTTGCCCTGGTGCTGTTCCACGTAGAGGCGCAGGCTCCACAGCTCCACCGGCCAGCCGCGGCTGATGCCGTCGTACTCCTCGTCGAATCCGGCCTCGGGTCCGAACCCTGACTGCACCAGGCGCAGGGTGGTCATGCCTCCCTCTCCCTCGAGGAGGAAGTCCAGGAACAGCGGTCGCTTGCCACCGGCGCCATCGTCGACGTTGGAGTCGTAGCGGGTGCGCAGGCGTGTGCCCGGCTCCAGGATCTCGATGCGCTGGGGCCAGTTGTGGTGTGTCCCCCACTCCCACGCGATCTCGCCCCCCACCTTGGCATCGACCCTGACCTTGGGGGCAAACCAGTTCCGAAGACCTTTGTCGGTGGCGATGGCCTCCCACACGGCGCCCCTTGGGGCGTGGATCTGGATCTGGGTCTCGAAGCTCCGGGAGGAGGGCTGCTCGGGCTGGGATTCGGGCTTGGGGTCGGGGATCGGCTTGGTCATGTCCTTGGCTCCTGTCTAAGGGGTAGCATTCCACCGACAAAACTATCTGTCGGCGGAAAGGGTTCAAGACTGACCGACAGAATATTCTGTCGGTACGCCCAAGCCGTTTTTGACCAAGGAGTTGCGCCCGAGTCGTGCGACTGACTGGCCTGCTGGGGTGAATCCGAGCGCGGACCGCCCGCGCGGCCCAAAAACAAAGACCTTGCATTCGCCATTGTGTCTGGGACCCGCCCCGTGTGCGACGTCACGCTCCTGGCTGTTGCCCGGACTTCGATCATCGTTGACACGCGTGAACGTCAAGGTCCGAGGGCAGATTCTCACAAACCCTGGCGGCACTAGCGCTCAGAAGGCGCAGGAGCAGATGGATACCAAGTCGTACGTAGCGGTTCCGCACTCGTGGTAGGGTTTTCCACGTTCAGGTCTTCGGTTCTGGTCACTCTTGTCTCCCCCGGGGCCTCCGCTCCGCGAAAACCGCGCAGCCCCAAGGAAGACCAAGAAGAAACGAGTGCTGGACTCGATGCAGCACGCCAACAACCCGCTCGCGCCGAGAACAGGTAGTTCCCATGATCCGCACCTCGCCGCGCTGGGCCATTGCGGCCAGTCTCTCTCTCGCCTCCGTCCTCATCGATGCCACACTCGCCGGGCAACAGGGTCCCAAGAACCTGGACTTCGAGGAAGGCAGGATGGGCTATCCAGCCCCGGGCTGGCATGTCGCTCAGCAAGGCTGCGACGTGCTGGTTGTGAAAC
>QJVU01000269.1 GCA_003235605.1 Planctomycetota bacterium
TGCTGGAGCAGGCAAGCACTGCGAGGCTTGCCAAGAGGCTTGCTGCCGTGGTGATGAGACGCAAGCTGTGTGGCTTCATTGGTCGAATCTCCTGGTTGGTCTCTATCAGACCGAATCCCCGGCGACGCGCAAGGGGCTTTCAGCAGTGACACCATCGGCAGCGTGTTCTACTTGCCGAGCTGCCCCACCATCGACACGTCGTGGTAGCTGTTGCCGATCAACTCGAGCCCCGGGTGGCGTGTTGACAGGTCTTCGATGCGGCGAACCCGGTCGCGGTGTCCCTCCACGTACTGGGGTATCGCGTTTCGCAGCTTGTAGACGCGCTTGAACAGCAGTTGTCCCGTGACGCCGGTGTAGTCGCGCAGGACCTGTTCGGCTTCTTGCGCTATTGTCTCCTCGTCACGCTCGAGAAAGCCCTCGTGGAGTGCTCCTCCTGCCAGCATGCGCACGAGGAACCTGTCTTTCATGGCACGATCGGGAAACAGCGAGCTGGCGTAGATTGCCCCGAGAAAGGGAGAGCTCTCGGAGCGGTCCATGAGAAAGCCGAAACCCACGAGCTGCCTGGCAACGTCAGATGACCAGAAGCCCAGATAAATGTCGGCGATGTCCGCGTACGGGATGGCGCGAAGCTCCGCCGCCAGGTCGGAATCGACATCCGATAGCAGGAGGGAGGCCGTGTGGGCGGGGATTGCAACGATGAGCTCCTTCGCCGTGATCGTGGTCGCCGAATCTCCCGCCAGGAAAACTGTCCAGCTGTCGCGGATTCGACGCACCCGTGACACTTCCCAACCCAGCACCAGGTGATCGTTGAGTTGCTTGCGCAAGGTTTGGACCAGCTCTTCCATGCCGGTCTTGAACGTGCACAGCGCCGGCCGCGGACCGCCACCGTCGAGCGCCACCGCCTTGCGTTGCCGCGCCAGGGCACCCATCGCCTTCAGGAGGCTGCCGTGCTCCGCCTCCAACTCCAGGACCTTCGGAAATGCCGCCGCCATCTCCAGGCGATGCGCGTCGCCGCCGAAGACGCCGCTGGCCATGGCTTCGGCAAGGGGGACGGCCTGTCTGCCGAAGCGCCTGTGGGCGAACTGGGCCAGAGTTTCGCCGACAGGGCTGCGGCTCTTGCGGAAGGGCTCCATCAGCAGGCGCAGCTTGCCCCCTGAGGTCAGGAGCCTCGACCGCAGTAGGTCCTTGGGGCCCAGGGGAAGTGGATGCAGCCTTCCGTCACGCGCGATGAAGCGCAGCTTCGCCGCTTCGTTGCACGGTACCACTCGGGCTTCCATTCCCAGCGCCGAGATCAGCGCATCGCTCGCGTCGTTGGGGCGAAATGCCTGTGGACCGATCTCACAGGAGTAGCCCTCGATCCGGCGGGTCTGTACCCAGCCGCCTGGCTGCGGGGCCTTGTCGACGATCCGTACCTGCAGGCCGGGGTTCTCTTGCAGGCGCCAAAAGGCGCGGCAGAGGCCTGCGGGCCCTGCGCCGATGATCAGCAGGTCGGCTTGCATCCGTCAGACAGTGCGCGAAAACCTCGGTATTCCGTCGCCGTCCGATTGCTCCCCAGGCGACTGCCCGCCCGGTCGTGTGTTGTCCGACCCGGAGATCGTCGACCCGGGCGCGCTGAGGTAGGCATCGAACAGCATGCACAGGTTGCGCACGAACAGCCGGCCGGTGTCGGTGACCATGATGGAGTCCTCGGTGACTTCCGCGAGGCCGTCGGCCACCATGGGTTGCAGCCGCTCCAACTCGGCGCCGTAGCGCCGGCGGAACGCCTCAGAGCCCCCATAATCATCGAAGTCCACTCGGAATCGGCACATCAGGTCCAAGATCAACCGGCGTCGTCGCTCATCGTCCTCGCTGCGGCGAAGGCCACGGTCGGTGGGCAACTGCCCACGCTCGATCTCCGCGCGCCAGGTCCCCACGTCCTTGTAGTTGTGGGCGAACGCCCCGGCCACCTCGCTGATCGCGCTCATGCCGAGTGCAACCATGTCGTCCGCAGGATGGGTTGCGTAGCCCATGAAGTTCCGGTGCAGTTTGCCGCTGCGGGCGGCGACTGCCAGCTCGTCGCCCTCGAGAGCGAAGTGGTCCATGCCGATCGCCTCGTAGCCATGTTCCCCGAAGCTCTCGAGCGCTACCAGATACAAGTCCAGCTTGGCCTTGCCGCGCGGGATTGCTTGCTCTGGAATCACCCTTTGGTGTTTTTTCAGCCATGGCACATGGGCATAGCCATAGCAAGCGATACGGTCCGGGCGCAACTCGTGGACCAGGTCCAGGGTCTTCTTGAAGCTGCCGGTAGTCTGGTGTGGCAGCCCGTAGATCAGGTCGATGTTCACCGACAGGAAGCCGAGCTCCCGCGATGTGTCGACGACGGCTCGTGTCTGCTGGAAGCTCTGCTCCCGGTGCACTGCTTCTTGTACTGCGTGGTCGAAGTCCTGCACACCCATGCTGATCCGGTTGAAACCCAGCCTGCGCAGGACCACCAGCTGTTCCCGGGTCGTGACCCGCGGGTCTACCTCGATGCTTACCTCTGCGTCCTCTTCCAAGGGGAACAGCCTGCTGACACCCGAGTACAGCTTCTCGATGCTCCGCGGTGAGAGGAACGTGGGTGTGCCACCACCCCAGTGATGTTGGGCCACCTTTCGTTCGGCACCGAGGGCTTCTCGCACCAGGCGGGCTTCCTGCACCACCGTATCTATGTAGGGGTCCGCACGGTCAGGCCTCTTCGTGATGACCGTAGTGCAACCGCAGAACCAGCACATCTGCTCGCAGAACGGCACATGCACATAGATGGACAACGGCTGCTCGGGGCTGCGCCCCGCGGCAGCCAGTGCCGCGCGGTAGTCACGAGCGTCGAAGTCCTGGCGCCACATCGGCGCCGTCGGATAGCTCGTATAGCGAGGCCCCGGCTTGTCGTACCGGGACAGCAGGTCGGCTCCAACCCTGGCCTTCACGAGTCCGACCTCCGCACCTCGTCCACAACGATGCCCACGGCTCCGGGGTTGGTCTCTGGGAGGATTCCATGGCCCAGGTTGAAGATGTGGCGATCCGGACCCGCGGCCTTGCAGATTGCTCGGACCATCTGCCGCAGATCCGCCTCCTGCGCGAACAGCGCGGTCGGGTCCAGGTTGCCTTGCACGGTCTTGTCCGCGGGCACGAGTTCCCGTGCGCGAGCCATCCCCACGCGCCAGTCGAAACCCAGGACATGCGCGTGGCTCTCCGCCATGGTTTCCAGGTGCTGAGCGGCACCGTTGACGTAGTTGATCGCCACGGCGCCGGCGTCGATTGCACCTCTCAACAAAGTGTCGGTGTGGGGAGCGCAGCGCGTGGCGTAGGCATCCGCGCTCAGAACCGAGGCCCATGAGTCGAACACCTGCACCGCGTCGCATCCTTCTCCGACGAGCTCCACGACCAACGGGTGGATGCAGAGCGCCAGCCGATCGAGCAGAGCGTCGAACAGGCTCGGCTCCTCGTGGAGCATCCGACGGGTGCGTTCCCACGTCTTCGACCCGCGTCCCTCGACGAGGTAGCAGGCCAGGGTGAAGGGTGCGCCGACGAAGCCGATCAGAGCCTTGTCCGCGGGAAGCTGTCGGCGAACGAGCTGGACCGTTTCCAACATGCTCGTCATGTCACGAGCAGGCTCCAAGACACGCAGCGCTTTCACGTCGTCCATGGTCCGAACCGTCGTGGCCAGCACCGGACCTGGGTCGTATTGAAGCTCGAGCCCCATGGCTTCCACGGGGATCAGAAGGTCGGTGAACAGGATGGCAGCGTCCAGGTCGAAACGCCTGACGGGCTGCAAGGTCACCTCGGCCGCCGCCTTGGGCGTCTTGCAGAGCTCCAGGAACGAGTAGCGCTCCCGTATCTGGCGATACTCGGGCAGATACCTGCCGGCCTGCCGCATGATCCACACGGGGCGGCGCGATGGCCTGCGCCCGCGGGCGGCCGCCAAAAAGGGTCCCTCGGTGTGGTTGCGGCTCATACCTCCCTTTCTTTGGTGAAGCGGATGCCGACACCGCGCACCGTGTGCAGGTGCTTCGGCTCCTTGTTGTCACGCTCGAACAGGCGCCTGAGGTTCAGCACTGCGTTGTCGAGGCTGCGGTGCGTGGGAGGCGTACCTGGTCCAAACAGATGCTCTACGAGCTCACGCCGCGTGATCACCTCCCCGGGACGGCCCCACAGCATCCGCATCAACCTGGTCTCGGTGGGGGTCAGCTGCACCTGCTGACGTGACCACGTTGTGGCCTTGTGGCTGCGAAAATCGATACGGTTGCCCTCGAACTCGCAGATAGCCATGTCCCTGGTCTCGTTGTTGTCCGTCACCCGCCGGAGCAGACAGTCCACCCGCAGCAGCAGCTCCCGCAGGTTGAAGGGCTTGGTGAGATAGTCGTCGGCTCGCAGCTCGAGGCCGTGGATGCGGTCGCTGTCGCTGCTGCGTGCGGAAAGGACAAGCACCGGGGTGTTGTCACCGCGCTTGCGCATCCCCTTGAGGATCGTGAAGCCGTCCTCCCCCGGCAGCATGATGTCCAGGATCACCAGATCGATTCCACCGCGCTCGATGCGTGCGCTTGCCATGCGCCCATCGACAATCAGCTCGGTGCCATGACCCTGCGTGCGCAGGTTGTCACAGATCATCTCCCCGAGGGAGGGCTCGTCCTCGACCACCAGGATCCACCGGCTCACGACGCCACCTTCGCCAGCGGCAGGCTGATGTCGAAGCGAGCACCCTTCCCTTCACCTTCGCTGTGCGCCGTCACGGTCCAACCGTGAGCACCAGCAAGCTCGCGAACGAGGTACAGTCCGATGCCGGTACCGCCACGGTGTTGGTTGCCTTGGCCCCGGAAGAAACGCTCGAATACGTGGGGCAGGTCCCGAGCGGCAATGCCGCTGCCGTTGTCGGCAATCGAGATCCGCGCCGTCGTCGCGTTCTGGGTCAGCATCACCGTGATCGTACCACCTTCGCTGCTGTGTTTGACTGCGTTGTCCAGCAGGTTGAGCAGGATCTGGTGGACGGCCTCCGGATCCCGTGGGATCCGTGTAGATGCAATCTCGTCCGTCTGCAGGTTCACTCCGGCTGATTGGCAGCGGTCCCGGATCGAGCGGAGGGCGTCGCGGACGTCTTCGGCAAGATCTCCCGCCACGAGCTGCAGACCTCGTTGCGATTCCCGCAACCCGCCCGCGGTCAACAGGTTGGTAAGGTCCGTCTCGAGGTGGTCGGTCTCGCGCAACATGGCTTCGAGGTACTGCTGGCGTTTTTCTTCCGGCATGGTGCCGGCCAGCATGGATTCGATGCCCAGGCGGATGGTTGCCAGCGGGGTCTTCAAGTGGTGGGTGGCGCCGGCAAGGAAGCGCTCCTGCAGCTCCCGTGTCTTTCGCTCTCGCACCATGCCACGGTAGAGCAGGAAGATGCCGAGCATCACCAGAACGCCCAGGACCGTGCTTTCGCTGGTGATCATCCAGCGACGGCGTTGGGCTTCGACAGCCATGTCGGTGTCCCCGGAAGCACCGAGGATCCGGGCAGCTTCGGGCATTTGGGCCGCGGACAGGAGACGGCCCAGCTTCTCCAGGCGGCCCGCTTCCCGCACCATGAAGAACACCCACCAAGCCATCAGCACGACGCAGAATGCTGCCACCAGGAAGAACGCCACGTTGCCTAGAGCGTGCGACCTCGCCCTCATGAGAACATGCTGCCGAGCCCGGCGGCGAACGTCTCCACGGCGCGGTCGATGTCTTCCTCGGTGTGGGCCGTGCACAAGAAGCCGACTTCGAATGCCGACGGTGCCAGATAGACATGTCGATCCAGGCAGGCGTGGAAGAACCTGGCGTACGGTTCAGCGCCTTCCCGGGTGACCGACTCGGCGGATCGTGGTGGCGGACCGCCGCCGAAGTACAGCCAGAAGATGGAACCCTGGCGGACAAAGCCCACGGGATAGCCGGCCTTGAGCGCCTCCTGCATGCCGGCCTCGAGTCGACCTCCCAGGGACTCCAGGCGGTCCCAAACCGCGTCCCGCTCCAGGATCTCGAGGGTCTTGCGGCCGGCAGCCATGGCAACCGGGTTCCCTGACAACGTGCCAGCCTGGTAGACACGCCCCGTGGGCGCGAGATGGGTCATCGCCGCGGCGGAGCCGCCGAAGGCTCCGACCGGCATGCCACCGCCGATGACCTTGCCAAACGCCGCCAGGTCCGGATCGATGTCGTAGAGCTCGGCGGCCCCGCCGCGGCCCACTCGGAAGCCCGTGATGACCTCGTCGAACAAGAGTAGCGAGCCGTGGTGCCGTGTGACCTGGCGCAAGGTCGCGAGGAACTCCGGCCGCTGCCGCAGCAGCCCGTTGTTGGCGGGGATCGGTTCGATCACGACCACCGCAACCTCGTCCCCCTGCCTGGCCATGAACTCCACGAACCGATCCTCGTCGTCCAGAGGCAGGACTGTCGTGAGGGACGCGATCTCCTTGGGCACCCCCGCGGAGGAGGGTTCCCCGAACGTCGTCGCTCCAGAGCCCGCCGCCACCAGCAGCCCGTCGCTGTGGCCGTGATAGCACCCGGAGAACTTCACGATGCGCGGGCGTCGGGTGACGCCCCGCGCAAGGCGGATTGCGGACATCACCGCCTCGGTTCCGGAAGAGGTGAACCTCACCTGTTCCATGGCCGGATAGCTCTGCACTACCAGCTCCGCCAGACGCACCTCCTCTTCGTGGGGCGCACCGTAGCTGAGGCCACGGTCCACGGCTTCCCTCACCGCGGCCACCACCTCTTCGTGGGCATGGCCGAGGATCAGCGGGCCCCACGACAGGACGAAGTCGAGGTAGCGGTTGCCCTCCGCGTCCTCGAAGCCTGCGCCCTTCGCCTTGGTGATGAACCGGGGCGCGCCGCCCACGGCGCCAAAAGCGCGCACCGGCGACGAAACCCCGCCCGGAAGGGTCCGCAGCGCCCGCTCGAAGAGCTCCTCGTTCAGACCCATCGCTCCTGCAATGCCTGGCGCGCGTGGTAGGTGATCAGGATGTCCGCACCGGCTCGCTGCACTGCGGAGAGATGCTCCCGGACAAGGTCCGCTTCCCGGGCGAGCCCTTCTTTGGCCATGAGCTTGACCATCGCGTACTCGCCGCTCACCAGGTAGGCGGCCAAGGGCAGCGTGGTGTGCTCCCGCACCCGGGCGATCACGTCCAGGTAGGCGAGAGCCGGCTTCACCATCAGGATGTCGGCTCCTTCGGCTTCGTCCAGCTGTGCCTCTCGTATCGCCTCGCGTCCATTGCGCAGGTCCATTTGATAGGTCTTGCGATCCTCGGGCCCCTGGTTCTTCGGAGCCGACTCGGCAGCATCGCGGAAAGGACCGTAGAAGCTCGAGGCGTACTTCACCGCGTAGCTCATGATGACGCGGTCGCTGAAGCCGCTGTCGTCCAGGGCCTTCCTGATCGCGCGCACGCGGCCGTCCATCATGTCCGACGGCGCAACGACGTCGGCGCCTGCCCTGGCAAGGGCTACGGCTTGCGCGGCGAGCAGCTCCAAGGACGGGTCATTGTCCACCTGGCGATCCTTCAGCACGCCGCAGTGCCCGTGGTCGGTGTAGGTGCACAGGCAGACATCCGTCATCACGCACAGGTCCTCGCCGAAGTGCTCCTTGAGGCGGGTTGCGGCCAGGTGCGCAGGTGCGGCCGGGTCCTCGCCGATCCGTCCGAACGAATCCTTGTGCCCGGGGTCGGGAATCCCGAACAGCAGAACGCTCCGGATCCCGAGCTCGAGGTCGTGCTCGACCCGGCGCAGCAACGGCTCCACCCCCATGCGGTCGATGCCCGGCATGCTGGCAAGCGGCTCTACCTTGTCCCGTTCCGGCAGCACGAAGTGCGGTTGCACGAGAGCTGCCGGATGGATTCGGGTCTCGGCGACCAGATCGCGAAGCACCGCCGTGCGGCGCAGACGTCTTGGGCGGATCAACATGGTTTCGATAGCAGCTTCACCAGCGCTTGGGGGGTAGGGGCCGTGGCGACGGCGTCCGCAGGTCGACCGGCCTTCGCCATTGCCGCGGCGGTGGTCTCTCCCAGGGCAAGATAGCGCCCATCATGGCCGGCGTCCGCAAGGGCCGGCACCGCCGAGGGGCTGGTCACCACATAGCAGTCGGCCTCGGGGATCTCGACGCCCTGGATACGGGCCTTGCGGTAGAGGGGCACGGCCAGCACCGGATGGCTCCGGGACTTCAAGTGCTGTTCAAGGGCGCCATGGCGATCCATGTCACATGGGAACAGCACGGTTTGGTCGCGGGGTACGTCGTCCAGCAACAGCCGGGCAAGGGCTTCGCCGCCAGACCTGGAGTCCGGCGGCATTGCGCAATCATGGCCCCGGTGGAGGACTGCCTCGCGAGTGGCCGGTCCGACGGCAAAGAACCGGCTTTCGTCCAGCCGCCGCCCGTGCACTGCAGCCATCTCGAAGAAACGGTCTACGGCACGGCTGGACGTGAACGCCACCACATCGACAGGAACTTCGGAGAGGTCATAGGCCAGGGGCAGCACCTCGGTGATCGCCACCGTGGTGACCTCGGCGCCGGCCAGCGTCAGGCCCGCTCCCAACCTCCCTTCGGCATTGTCCGGGCGCAACAACACGACACGGGTCCCAGCCAGCGGGCGGCCAAGCAGCGGGCGCAGCTCCGCCACCGCCTGATCGGCGAGGGCCCCAGGTTCATCGCCGGCAAGGTCGAGGCTCAGGCCGCAACCCGGCACGTCTTCGGCAAACAGGCTCACGAGCATCCGGTAGTCGGTCTTGGTACCGTCCTGACGAAAGGCGAGGGCGCCCAACGGCATGCTGCAGCCGCCGCCGAGAAGTTGCAGCACCCGTCGCTCGGCGCCGACACAGCAGGCAGTTTCGTCGTCGTGCACGACACGCAGCAGCTGTCGCACCCGCTCGTCGCCGGCGCGACACTGCACCCCGAGGGCGCCCTGGCCCGGAGCCGGAGTGAACTGTGCTGTGGGCAGAAACCTCAGCGTCAATCCTGCGGGCAGTTCCCCAGGCGTCACCCCCAGGCGCCGCAACCCGGCAGCGGCAAGGACGACGCCGTGGTACTTGCCTTCCTGCACCTTGCGCAGTCGCGTCGGGACGTTGCCACGAATGTCCTTCGTGACGAGGTCGGGACGCAGCGCCAGGACCGAGGCAGCTCGCCTGGGAGAGCTGGTGCCGATCGTGCAGCGACCGAGGAGAGGCAGCGTACCGCCCTCGGGGTCTTCCTGCCGTGCGTCGTACACCAACACATCCCGTGGATCCTCTCGCAGCGGAACTGCGCCGAGGACCAGGCCGTCGGGGTCCTCGACCGGCAGGTCCTTGAGGCTGTGCACGGCGAGGTCGATGCGCCCTTCCAGCAGCGCCTCGGTGAGCTCGGCGGTGAACAGGCCCTTGATGCCGATCTTGGCCAACGGCTTGTCCTGGACCCGGTCGCCGCTGGTTTCGATCACCTCGATGCGATAGTCCTCGCCGGTCGCTGCCTTGACGCTCTCGGCCACCTGTGTCGTCTGCCGTAGCGCCAGACGGCTGCCGCGGCTGCCGAACACGATCATGACAGGACGAGTTGCTTCAGGTCGGTGAGGTGCAGGTGGGCGTTGCGCCGCGCAGCCCTCAGAAGGACTTGGCGGATCTGCTCCTGGTCGGCTTCGCAGAGGTGCTTGAGCTTGGTACGCACCGCCGTGTTCCACTCCGTGAGGGCGCTGTCCACGTGCTGGTTGATGACCATCTGCAGACCATGTGTGCCGCCGGCCAGAGCTTGGTACAGGTGTCTGCCCCGGGACTGGACCAGGTCGTCAGCCACCTCCAGGTTCCGGCATCGGCGCTCGTCTTCCGCAGCAACCAAGCCGGCGAGGGCGTCAAGGTCGAGCACCTCGAGCCCCGGCACGGAGCCTACGTCCGGCGCGAGCGCCGACGGCATGCTGACGTCGACGATCAGCCGTACACCGTGGACGTGCGCGGCTTGCAACACCGGCTCCTTGCTGTGCACTGCGCAGAGGATGCCATCCACCATTGGTGCGCCGGCGCCCGCCCTCGCCGCCAGGAAGTCCGACAATGCCATCGCATCACAACCAAAGTGCTGGGCCAGTGCGTGAGCGCGGGCGTAGGTCCGGTTGACCACGACAAGGTCGGTGTGACCGGCGCGCACCAGGGTTTCCACAGCCAGTCGTCCCGTCTCCCCGGCTCCGATCACAGCCAGGCGTCCGCCTGCCGCAGCCACGCGTCGGGCGGCGAGGGCAGCCACCGATACCCGTGATCGGGCAAGGCCGACCCGCTTGCGGATGTCTCGGGCCGCCTCGAACAAGCGCGTGCGCAGCACCCGCAGCGGAGCGCTCAAGAGGCAATGGCTGGCTGCCACCTTGAAGGCTTCCCGGAGCTGGCCGAGGATCTGATCTTCGCCCCGCACCATGGATTCGAGTCCGGTAGCCACCCGCAGCAGGTAGATCACGGCCGCTTCTTCCCGCAGTCGGTGCATGGTCACGCCGGTCAGGTCGTCGAGCAAGCGCAGGCTGTCCGGGTCGCTCTCTGTGTCCAGGATCAGCTCCAGCCGGTTGCAGGTCCCAAGAAGCACGCCGCCCTGGACGACACCCTCTGCTTGCAATCGAAGCAGCTGGCGAAGGATCTCCTCCTGGCGGGAGACTGCTGCTTGGAGCCGCGACGGAGGCGCGAGACGATGGTTGCTGCCCAACACCCAAAGTGCCATGGCGGGCATCGTCCCCAAGCGGGGCTGTCAGCGTGTCATCGCCGTGTCATCGTGACCGTTTTTTGCGGCGTTGCTATGGTCGGTCCACGGCCAGCGTCACGAGGTGCAAAGGGGCGGTGCCTTGCCAGCGCATCTGCAGGAGACCGACTTGCGGTTCCTTCGTCGTAGGCAGGCCCAGCAGCGCTACGAACAAGGGCTGATCGGACCGGGAGCGAGTGAACTGCCGCTCCGGCAGCAGCACATGGTGGTTCCTACCCGTGCTGTCCGTGAGCTCGAGAGACAGTCGCGTGCCTGTGTTTGCGGCGGCGGCGGCGGGCAGACCACACACCAGCCGCAGCAGCCCCCCGCCGGGAATCACCAGCGGCGTGCGGAACGATTGCTCGGAACCATCGCCGGGGTCCAGCACGATGCTGTTGCCGTAGAGGGTGCCATCCATCAACCGGGTGGACGAAGCGGTGGGCAGCCCGACCGGGAGCACCGGCTGTGCTCCGGCACTGCGCGGCACCGCCAGCAGGTGTCGGATGACCAGTCGGGCAGCCGCGCCCCGCCTGTTGGCAATCCTCATCCAGAACCGGCGGTTGTGCACGCCTCCCGGCAGGTCGAACTGGAACCTGATGCCGCCGTCGGCCGCCACCAGGTCCGCACGCAGCAGTTCCTTCGCGTCGCAGCCGCAGGACAGTCGTGGCTCACCGCCTACTGCGTGGATCTGGCCGAACACTCGCATCAGGCCTCCGGGCGCCGGCACGTGGGCATCGATGCCGTCGCCGGCGACGGCCTCGAGCTCGAAGGTCAGCCCGCCCTCGGTTTGCTCGGCGTTCTTGCCACCGCGGTAGTGGAGGCCATGGAGGAGGTCGTGGGCCAGGAACTGCGTGCTCACGTCCATGCTGCCGTTCTGCCGCGCACCGAGGTCGCCGAGCTCCCAGAGAATCTCGCCTTGGGGCGTCACTGTGCGGACCCCCGCTGAGGTCCGGCGGAACAGGTCACGATCGCCGCCCGGTGTGAAAGCCGTGGTCAGGACCGGTTCCTGGGGCGAGAGCCGCAGGAGGTGGGGGCTGGTCGTGTGGCCGCTCAGGTCGCGCAGGTGGGGGCGCGGGCCTGAGAACTCCCAGTAGCACAGGAGGGCGAGGCCGTCCTGCGGGTTGCGCCCGGCGCGGACCTCGAGGTGCAGGTTGCCACGGTCCGCCAAGGGCTCCGACTTCAGGACGTAGCTGGTGCGTCCCGCGAGAAGGGGCGGGATCTGCAGCGGTCCGGCATGGGCAGGGGGTACCGACACCAGATCGGACCACCCGGTTCGGGCCATGTTCCAGCCGATGAGGGGTGGAGGCACGTGGCGGTGCAGCTGCGCCATCAGCGCCAGGTCACCGAAGGCTCCGTGTTCCGGCGCCGCGAGACGCTCGGCTCCGTAGCATGCTTCGAGCAGAACACCCAGAGCATGGCCGCTGGCGAGAAAGGAGCCATCGGGCTCCCGCTCTGGCAGGAACAGCACCGGTACCCCGTCGAGCCTGGCAGGCTCCTCGCGGACGGTGTCCTGTCCCCCGGTGATGAGGATCACGGCGCCGACGTCATTGTTGCCGTTCTGCTTCGTCTGACCCTGGACTGCCGAGACGAGCGCAGCTCGAACCGAGTCCTGCCATCCCCGCTGACCCTGCCGCTTCGGATCCTTGGGGCGTCGGAAGTCGGCAACCATGTGCGGCCACCGGGCCGGGGCCAGCACCACGCCCTTCAGGCTGGTTCGCCCGCCAGAGAACAGGGTCACCAGGCTGGACACGGAGCCGGTGGTCGTGCGAGCCTCCGGCTCCGGGGTCAGGCGGTACTCCGGGCCGCCGAAGAACAGCTGGCTCAAGGCCTCCCGCCCGGCGTTGAGAGGACGGTCCGGCAATGCCACGGGAAGCACCAGGACGTGCAGCGCCTGCTGAGGCTCACGGATGACCTCCGTCTTGCCCAGCCCGGCGGTGATCGCTGCTTCCCCGGTCCCGCGGTAGCGGATCAACGCGATGTAGCAAGGCGCTTCCGAGTCGGGGTCTGCAGCCTGGAAGACCACAGCGACCTTGCCGGTCTGCCACAGACGCCGGTCTGCCAGCTGGAACCGCAGCTCTCTGGTCCGGTTGCCAACTGCACCCTCGTCCTCGTGGATGAGCCGGTCACCGGCGTGGATCCTGAGCTTTCCGGAGATCCGCGCGCGGATCTCCAGATGCGTGGCCTCCGGGCGCACCGGGACTTCGTAGCGCAGCGTCTGCTTGCTCCGGATCACGCGCGCGTCCTCGAGTCCATCGGGGAACCGGGCCCGCCGCGACAGGCCGGCATCCACCAGCTCCGCCTCGTCGCCTTCCCCAGGGTCGATGGCATCGAAGTCGGTGACCTGGATGGAGTGGAAGCTGCGGCGCGGCTCGAACAGGGAGTGCCCCCCGACCTCGTAGACGAGCCGTGCTTCCAGCCGGGCTCCAGGGTCCAGCTGGACCGGCCGATACGGCTCTTTCGCCACCAACAGGTCGCCGTCCTGGGATAGCGCCAGGGGGACCTTCGCCGTGCTCCCCGGTGTGACCACCTCGATGTACGCATGCCAGTCCGTGCCTGGCGTACCTTGGATGCCGGCCCGTGGCCACCACGGGGACTTGCTGCGGATCTCGGGCGGGGGCGCGAAGGTCAGCCGGGGCACGCGAGCCGGCAGCACTGCGATACCCCGTTCCAGATCCTTGGGCGCAAAGGTCCCCAGTGGCTGACCGTTCACCAGCACCTCGAGGTCCACGTCGTCCCGAAGGCCGCGAAAGCAGATGCGAAGCGGGCTCACGAAGTTGGCCTCGGTGAGCACACCGAGGTGAACGGTAGATCCCTCGACGGACACATCGGAGAACCAGAACGAATCCATGGCCTGGGCGTAGCGACTCCCAACGTCGACGACGCCGTGGCCGAGACGCCGACGGTAGATCTCTGCAATCGTGGCGGCGGCACCCATGCCGGAGTGAGGAGACGTCGTTGGTCCCGGGGAACCGTCTGCCTCCTGGAACTCGTGGGTTGCGGTTGTGAAAGCGGCTCGCAACGCCGCGACCCCGCGTTCGAGGAACTGCCGATCACCGAGCAGTCGGTGGCCCTCGAGAAAAGCTGCTGCGGCCAGCGCACTTCGCGCATCGTTCCAGCGCGCATCGCAGTTCACCGCGCCGAAGCCTCCGACTACCGCCGACCTCAGGTACGGCGGCGACCAAACCTGTTGGAACTGGCTCAGGATCCCCAGCGTGCGACGTGCCAGCGTGGCGAGGGCCTGGTCCTGCTTGATCTCGAACAGGCGAAGGGCTGCGAGAGCGGTATAGATCATGCCGATGCTGCCCTGGCGCGAAACACCGCTTCGCGGGTCCCGGTCGCCGGACGACCCCCTGGAGAGGTAGCTTTCGCTGTCCAGCCAGAGGCCCTTCGGCACAACGTCCCGAGCCAGGAAATCCAGCGCCCTGGCGCTTGCCTCGAGGGCTGCGGCGTCACCGGCAGCATCGCCGTACTCTGCCAGGAACAGGGCTGCCGCTCCGGTCTCCGCCGAGTTGGTGAACAGCGCGTCGCGCTTGGGCGCCACGTAGGTGCTGTCGTAGAAGCTCGGTATGGCACCGTTCGGGCCCTGGTTGCCGATGAAGAACGCGGCGGTCTCGCCGCAGGTCTTGAGCACCCGGTCGCGCTGCTCGGGGAGCTCGCGTGACAGCAGCAGCATCCAGTAGCCGGTGCTCGCGGTATCCAGGAGATGGTAGTGGGTGGTGAACCCGGCACGCGCCGAGTCCGGCTCCCACCGCATGGTGCCGTCGCTCTTGCTCACGGTCAGGACACTTGGTGAGAGCCCGCCGCGTCTTGGTGCCATGAGCGCAAGGTCCAGAGTGCTGGCGACCTTCCCCGCAAACCGCGTCTCCCCGGTGCGCTCCAGGAACAGCTGCAACCCGTAGGCTGTGCGGAGACTCTGGTGAAAGGCGCTGAACCAAGCGTCCTCATGGTCGCCGTCCGCGAGGATGCCTGCGCTCAGGAACCCTCCATTCCCGAGGTCGACCCACCGACTGGCAACAGCCTCCTCGAAGAACGCCGCAATCGACTCGTCCATGCTGCGGCCGTGCAAGGGGTGGGCAGTGCCCTGCAGCTCCGGTTCAGCCACCTCCTCCCAGAGGTGGCGAAGCATCTGCGCCAGGGTGTCCTCGTTGGCGTTGGAGATCAGCCGCAGGCGGTGGGCAAACCGCAGGGATTCACCCTGGGCCTCCACGGCGTGACCGCTTCGCCGGCTGAACCAGGTGGATCCGCGGCGGCCACCAAAGCTCACCTCCTGGGTACTGCCGTGGGCGATCAGGCCATGGCGGAGTCGGGCCGGTGCGAGGTCCAGCTCCAGGCCCTGAGGGAGGCGCCGCTCCGCTCCGAGCATCACGAGGTCCGGTGTCAGGCAGAGCGCCCGCGATCCGCCCTGGAAGTACAGCAGGGGCGCGCGGAACGCCCGGTCCCCGGCAACGTTGTGGGGCTCGGGGTGAAGGTGTGGCACGTGGGTTCGGCTCGGCGGCCCCAGGCCGCGCACGTCGTACGCGAGGGTCAGCTCCCGCACCTGGCTACGGAGCTGGACGCGGTCTTCCACCTCCACGCGCAGCATTCCGGAGCCGGCCCGGTGGACCGTCACCACGACCCGGTGGTCCGGGTAGTTGCGGCATCGGACGATCAGCTTGCCTTCCTCCCGCTGCGCCCGTGTGAACGGCAGGAACACATGCCGGTCCTCGCCGAGCACGAGGTTCACGCCGGAAGCCACTGCCCAGACCTCGCTGCGGTCGGCGGGTCCAACGTGCAGCTCCAGTTCGTCGGCAGCGGTGGGCTGCACGACCAGCCGTAGCACGTCGTCTGCAAGGGGAGACCTGCTCGGCAGCAGCGGCGCGACGCAGGCACTCAGGGCCAGGGAGGTCAGCACGAGGAGGCAGCGCATCCTCGTCTGACTGTACACCCAAGAGAGCAGGCTGCCCGCACGCCGCCCGGCTACACTGCGCAACCATGGTCGAGGCGCTACGCCGCACCAGCTGCAACCGCGACTGTCCTGACGCCTGTGGGATCCTGGCCACGGTGACCGGCGGCGTGGTCACGGCACTCCGCGGTGACCCCGAACACCCCGTGACCCGGGGCTTCCTGTGCTATCGCACGAGCCGTTTCCTGCACCTGCAGAACGACGCCAACCGACTGCGCCAACCCCTCTTGCGCAAGAACGGCGTCCTCGAGCCCGTGGCCTGGGATACCGCCCTCGACATCGCCGCCCAGAGGCTCCAGGAGATCCGCCAGGAGTCGGGTCCAGCCGCCATCTTCCACTACCGCTCCGGTGGCTCCCTTGGCCTGCTCAAGCTGGTGGCGGACCGGTTCTTCGAGCAGTTCGGACCCTGTGCCACCAAGACCGGGGACATCTGCAGCGGCGCCGGCGAAGCCGCCCAGGAGCTGGACTTCGGCGTGAGCGACAGCAACGACCTCCACGACCTCCAGAACAGCCGGCACATCTACTTGTGGGGCAAGAACCCCGTGGCAAGCAGCGTGCACCTGGTGCCGGTGCTGAAAGCCGCGCAGTCGAAAGGCGCCACGGTGACCCTCATCGACCCCGTCGCCCACGAGGGTAGGGGTCTGGC
>QJVU01000709.1 GCA_003235605.1 Planctomycetota bacterium
TGGATCAAGACCACCAAGATCCACAATCTGCAGATGGTGCCCCGCTACAGCGACCGGTCCGTGGACCGGTTCCTGGCCAGGCTTGCTGCGGACCCCGACGACATGGACACGCGCATCCGGCTGGGGTGGGCGTACCTGCAGCGCAACAACCCGGTGGACGCCGGCCGCCATCTCGCGAAGGTGCTGGCCCGCGATCCCCGGCACCCCATGGGCAGCCTGCTCAAGGCGGAGCTGCTGCTGGCGCGTAAGCGGGCGGACGAGGCCCTCGAGAGCTACCGTGGTGGCTTCGACAGGGGTGCCGACGACTTCATGGCGCGGCTGCACTTTGCCGGACTGCTGGAGAAACGGGGCAAGCTGGACGAGGCCCTGAAGCAGTACCAGCTGGCCAAGCGCTGCTGGCCCAGGTGCACCGACCAGGCGCTGTCCCCGCAGCTGAGCCTGGCCCGGGTGCTGCGCCGCCAGGGCCGGGAGACCGAGGCGATGATGGAGACGAAGGCGTTCTGCAAGCTGACCGCCCGCGCCTTCGAGCCCCGCTTGCAGCTGGCCAAGTTCGAGCGCGAGCACGGCAACCGCGAAGCCGAGGCGCAGTTCTTGCGCGAGGCGGTCCAGATCGACCCGTTCATGCGTGAGGTCCACGAGCGCCTGGGAGATGCACTCCTGGCCCTCGAGCAACCAGTGGCGGCGCTTGCGGAGTACCGGGTGGGCCTCGCCGTCCCCACGGCGCTGGACCGCGCCCACCTGGGGAAACCGCCGGGAGAGGCGCCGGAGCCGGGAGCTCCTGCGGAGGTCGCGGCTCGTGCGCAACTGGCCCTCAAGGCGGCGAAGGTCGCGTGGCAGCTCGGTCAGAAGCAGGCGGCGGCGGCGTTCTTGGACCGCGTCACGGCGGAAGCGCCGGATTCCGACTTCGCCGACGAAGCGCGGGAGCTGCGGTCCAGGTGGAATCGCTAGAAGCTTGCCTGACGTTGGCGCGGGGGGCTACGCTCTTCCCCCCCTCCGATGTTGGTGCTGCTTCGTGATACTTGGGACCGGATCCAGCCTGAGCTCCGTACCAAGGCGGGTGACGCGGCCTACGAGTCCTGGCTCCGGGAGCTGCGGCCACTGGCCCTGGAGCGCGGCACCTGCTACCTGGAAGCCGGCAACCGCCTGACCTGCGAACGGGTGCAACGACTGTTCGTGCCGTTGCTCGAGGACTGCATCAGCCACGAGATCGGCACCCGCATCGCGGTGCGGGTGACGCCCCGGGTGGACTCCCTCGTTCCGGATCACCTGGAGGTGGGCCCGACCCGACCTGTGGTCGACGACAGCAACCGGACGGCCTTCCTGGTCCTGAGGGCGCTGGTGGAAAACCGCTCCCAGCTGCCGGCACGGCTGTTCTTGTTCTGGGGGCCGAGGGGTTGTGGCAAGACCTTCCTGTTGTCCTGGTGGCGCGA
Organism: Planctomycetota bacterium; assembly: GCA_003235605.1. The sequence goes on from QJVU01000709.1 coordinate 1,431, forward strand.
CCGGGTGCGGCCCAAGCCCCACGTGCACGACGGGTTGAACCTGCGGAAAGCGTTCCAGATCGGCATTCGCGACCGGCGCGTGGAGCAGCTGCGCCAGGAGCTGAGAGGTGATGTGCCCCTGGCGATCGACGGCATCCACCGTCTCTCCGGCTTTGCCAGGGTGCAACGGGAGCTTTGCTCGGTCCTGACCGCAAGGGCGGAGCTGCAACAGCCGGTGCTGCTCACCTCGCGGTGGCATCCCAAGGACATCTGGAAGCTGGAACCGGAGCTGGAGAGCCTGCTGTTGAGCGGCTTCGTCGTGGACGTGGACCTGCCAGGACCGGCCGCACGCCTGCAGTACCTGCGGGCGCTGTCGGGGCCGGCGTCCCGCAACGGCCGCGCCGAGACCATCGAGACCATGGCCCAGCAGGTGCAGGGTGGCTACCTGGATCTGCGACGGGCCTGGGCCCTGCAGAAGCACGGCCTCGCCTCGGAGCGTCATCCCGGCTACCTGCAGCTCATCGATCCCGCAACGGTGTTCCGGCGGTTGCACGGGCGGGTGGCGCAGCGCCTGGGGATTCCCCAAGACGACATCCTGGGGCGGAGCCAGCACCGCCGGGTCAGCTTCGCCCGCCAGGTGCTGGCATACCTGTGCGTGCAGGAAGGGTTGAGCCGAGCGGAGGTCGGTCGCTACCTGGGCCGACGGTCCCGTGCGGCGATCAGCTATTGCATCAAGACTCTCGAGAAGCGCATGGCCCAGTCGGCGGGGATCCGGCAGCAGGTCGAGGGGTTGCTTTGAGCCTCTACCTGGTCCTGGAGGGGGGCGACGGGGTTGGCAAGACCCTGCAGGCTCGACTGCTTACGGACTGGCTCGTCGCCCGGGGCCGCCGGGTGCGCCACCTCCGGGAGCCTGGCTCGACGACCACCGGCGAGGCGGTCCGCAAGCTGCTCCTGGCTCCCGGCACCGGCGGCCTGACTCCGTGGACGGAGGCGCTGTTGTTCTCCGCTGCCCGGGTGGAGTTGTTGCAGCGTCAGGTGCGCCCCGCCTTGGCGAGCGGTGAGGTCGTGCTGGTGGAGCGCTGCTGGCTCTCGACCCTCGCATATCAGTGCATGGCCCCTCTGGACCGTGCCCAGCGCGTTCCCCTGGAAGAGATGGAGCGCATCACCGGCGCGGTGCACGGCGACACCTGGCCGCACCGGGTGTTCCTGCTGGACGTGGACGCTGCCACCCGCGCCGCCAGGGCCGAGGGCAAGAAGGATCGGATCGAGGTCTTCGGCGAGGTCTTCCACCGTGCCGTTCGCCAAGCCTACCTGGAACTGGCTGCACGGGACCGGGAGCGGGAAGGGCGTATCCAGGTGGTGGCGGCCAACGGCTCGGTGGACGAGGTGCAGGGACAGTTGCGGGCTGCCGTCGCGGAGCTGCTGCCCGAGGGGGGTGCTTGAGGCCGAGCCGCCTGCTGGGCCAGGGCGCCGACTACTGCCGCCTGCTGAGCCTGGCCGAGCAGGGGCGCCTGCCCCACGGAGTGCTGGTCTGCGGGGGTCGCGGCCTGGGCAAGACCACCGCTGCCCTGGAGCTGGCCTCGGTCCTGCTCGAGCACGACCCGCGGGTGCAGACCCGGGCCCACCCGGACCTGCACGTGGTGGAGGTCCCCGAAGACCGGGAGGAAATCCCCGTGGAGCTGGTGCGCCTGCTGCGGGAGGAGCTGTTGCGCAAGCCGATGGCGGGGGGGGCCAGGGTGGCGATCCTGGAGCCCGCGGACCGACTCAACGAGCAGGGGCAGAACGCCCTGTTGAAGACCCTGGAGGAACCCGGCCGCCGGAGCTTCCTGCTCCTGGCCACCCGGCGGCCCGAGGCGATGCTGCCTACGGTGCGCTCCCGGGTCACCCTTGTGCGCCTCAGGCCCGTGGCCCCGGCGCAGATGTCCCCGCTCCTCGCCGAGGAGTCCCAGGGGAAGCCCGCGGAACACGTGGCCTGGGCGGTGGCTGTGGCCCACGGCTCCGTCGGCGTGGCCCGGGAGCTCCTGGCCCACTCGGAGGAGCTGGTCCCGATCTATCGCCAGCTGGTGGGCTTCGTGGCCCGTCCGGAAGGGGCGGTGGCTCTCGCGAAGAGCCTCCTCCACGGAGTCACGGGGCGCGCCGCGGCGGTCCGGCGGGCCCAGCTGGTGCTCTTTCTGGTCCGCCAGATCACCCGGTCTTGTGCTTTCTCCGAGGGGCTTCCACAAGCGCTTGGGGCATTGGGGGAAGGCTGTGGAGAACTCCATAGCACTCTTGCCGCGCGGGGTTTAGGTCCCTACGCTCCCGAGGCACTGCTGGCATGGACCCCCGTCCTGGACAGGTTGCTTGTGGCCGAGGAAGACCTCGAGCTGAAGCTGGCACCGGAACCGGTGCTGGCCGCGGCATTCCTGGACCTGGCCGACACCCTGGGTTCCTTGCCGACGAGCCATCCGTGACCGGGAGGGGGATTGCCTCGGTCAAGGGCGGGTTGCCGATGGTCGATAGGGCCCGTCAGGGCCCTTTCCCGACAGCACTGGAGGCAACCCGATGTCCGGCTGTGATGGTCTTGAGGAACGAGTCGCGCTGATTCGGCGGCGGGATCGCCGCTACTCCCGGAACGCCTACTTCTTCGTCCTGGATGCCCTCGACTACACCATCGAGCACCTCGGGCGGCACCGACAGGTGGGGGAGGCCCGCCATGTGGGCGGTCGGGAGGTCCTGGAGGGAGCGCGGGAGTTGGCGGCGGGCCAGTTCGGGCCCCTGGCACAGATCGTGTTGCAACGTTGGGGGATCGTCCGCACCGAGGACATCGGCGAAGTGGTGTTCAACCTCATCGACGTCGGGCTGTTGAGCCGGCGTCCCGAAGACAGCCGCCTGGACTTCGCGGACGGCTTTGACTTCGGCTCCGCATTCGAGCAGAGCCACCGCGAGCGTCTGGCCGCGATCCGGGCCAGCGACGTCCTGCTGGACTAGCCGGTTCGATGTCCGAGTCCGGCCCCCCGCGCGTGCTGTTCCGCGGTCGCCGTGCGGCCTGGATCGTCACCCTGGCCCTGGCGGCGGCACTGGCGGTGATCTACTGGTTCCGGGTGGTGTTCGGCCCGCTGCTGCTGGCACTGGCGGTTGCCTACATCCTGGAGCCATTGGTCCAGAAGCTGACCCGACGGGGTTGGAGCCGAGCGTGGGCAGTGGGACTGATCTTTGCGGCCATGCTGGTGCTCTTCCTGCTGCTGATCGTCTGGCTGACCGTTCAGGGTGCGTCGTTGGTGCTCAGCCTCTCCGACCCCGACAAGGTCCTCGCCGGAGTCGGGCATGTGGTTCAGGCCGCCCAGACCTGGGTGGACGGTCTGCCCCTGGAGCCCCTCAAGACCAAGCTCGAGAAGCTGGCCAGGCCGGAGGTCTGGGAACCCATGGTCTCGCCGGTCTTGAAGATGTTCGGCAGCGCGCTGCAGCTGGTGATCAACGGTCTCTTGTCCCTGGGAGTGTTGGTGCTGATGCCCCTCTACCTCTGTTACCTGATGCTGGACCTGGACAGCACCTGGCGGTGGATCCAAGCGCACCTGCCGGCCCACAATCGCTTTTTTAATGTTCCGGT
>QJVU01000416.1 GCA_003235605.1 Planctomycetota bacterium
GCCTGGACCTCGGACCTGGCTCCTATACCGGGCTACGCATCGCCGTGACGTTTGCGCGTGCGCTGCACGTGTTCCTCGGCATCCCGGTGCTCACCACAACAAGCCTCCAGCTGATGGCCCTGGCTGCTTGGCGCGAGGGGCTGGTGGCCGAGTCCCGGCGCATTCGTCCGATCCTGGACGCTCGACGCAACCGGTTCCACAACGCGCTGGTGGAGTTCGCTGATGGCGTGCGGTTGACGGAGCCCCCGCGGGCGGTAGGCCGCGAAGAGCTTCTCGAGAGCATCCGAGCAGACGAGGTATTGTTGGCCGACGAAGGCCTGCACAAGATGCTCGGTGAGGCCGCGGCGCGTGCGGGGGCTCGTGTCGTGGGGCGCCTGGACTTTGCCGCAGGTCTGCTCTTTGACGCACGGCTGCAGCTCACGAACTGCGCTGGCGACCAGCTGCAACCGCTCTACCTCATGGGCTCGTACGCGGACTAGCCACCTGGGCTTGCAGGTCGTACATGGAACAGCCCACCTGATCTGCGAAAGGTCCAAATCAGATGGGCTTGGCGAGCGCGTGACCGGCCCGGGCCCGGTCGGCGGCGCTCCGGCGCCTCGAAGGGTCAGCGCAGACCTTACAGGTCCTGCGGCTTCAGGGTCTTGCGCTTGTTGGCGAGGGCCCTGGCCTCAGCCTTCTTGATCATGTCGCGCACCACGCCGTCCAGCGCGCCATAGAAGTCCGAGGAGACGTTGCACTTTTTGGTGGCACCTTTCGTGCGGGACTTGGAGATGATGAGCTCCACGGAGCCCGCCTTCTTCTTTCTTGCTGCCATTGTTTTCTTGGTCCTTATGACGTTCTGAGCGTGGCACCAGCACGCCCCCTCGGCGTGCCGCGCGCAAATAACGCTGGGAAGTTTGGGGCCGGTGCTCTTGCTGTCAACGCAAAAGAATGCACTTTCTGGGCGAATCAGGCCATTTCTCGGCCAAAACAGGCCATCTCGCGGGTTTTCCCGTCACTGGCCGGTGCAGCCACCCAAGGCCGCCGCAGCTGTGCCGCGCTGATCGACCCTGCGGTGGCGATGGCTAAGATGCCGTCGGGGCCCGACGCCTTTGAGCCGCAAGCGAATCCTGATTCTGTTCCTTGGTTTCTTCACGACCCTTGCCGGCTCCACGTACTTCGCCCTCCACTTCGCGGGTGCCTCCAAAGGGCTGGTGGAGCGGGCACTGCGACCGTTCTTGCAGACCTTCGAGCTCGCCGACGCCGACGTAAACCTGTCCGAATGGAAGGTGATCCTCCGCAAGTTCAAGATCCCCAACCCGAACCACCCATCGCGGGGCCCGCTCCTGGCCGTCGAGCGAGTGGACGTGGATCTGGATCCGAACCCGCTTCGCACCGCCGGAACCGTCCGCAAGGTGGCGCTCACCAAGGTTGGCCTGAACCTGAGCCTCGTCGAGGGTGAGACCCTGGACCTCGACCAGATCCTCAAGACCGCAGGCATCGAGCAGGTCAGCGACGAGCAGGTTCCGGCGATCACCGTCACAGACTCGGTGGTCCGGCTGCGGCTCGCGCCGAACGAAGACGACATCGTCTTCCGGGACGTGACCGCTCAGCTATTGCCTGTGGAGAACGAAGACGAGCTCATGCAGCTCTCCGGAACGATGATCTCGCCCATGGGGCAGAGAGTGACCCTCACCGGGAGCTGCAACGTCCGCAAGCAGGAGTTCAGGGCCATCATGGAGGCGAACGACATCGCGATGGCCCCCCAGCAGGCTGCCTCGTTCAGCAGCGAGGTCGCTCAATACCTCGAGCGAGCGGGTGTTGCCGGCCTGATCAAGAAGGTTGCTGTGTGGCTGGAACTGCGGGCGCCGGACCCTGAGAACCCCGCGCTCGAACGATTTGGCGGTGGCATCGGTATCGACTTCGAGGATCTTCGGGCCACGCCGCCGGACCTCCCCTACCCCGTGAGCGGCGCGCGAGGCAAGGTGTTCTGCAGCACCAGCGACAACGGAACGGTCAAGTTCCAGGTCGAGAAGCGCGGCATGGACGGCGACCTGCAGGTCGTCGGCAGCATGACCAACTGCTTCTCCAGGCCTTTCGTGCCCAGCTACAACATCAGGCTCGATGCCCGCGAGGTGCTGATCGGTCCCCGACTGGAGCATGCCCTGAACCAGCCGGAGCTCCCGGAACCCATGCAGGTCTGGCGGGCTTTCGCTCCCTCCGCAGGTCGGCTGAGCGGCCGGCTGCATTTCTGGAACGAGCGGCCTGGCGAGAGCCCGCAGGTCTCGGCGGACCTGGACCTGCTGGGGGTCTCCGCGAAGTTCGAGGGCTTCCCACCGGGGCCGGGCGGGCGGCGCATCTGCTTTCCCTACCCCTTGACCAACATCAGGGGTCGCGTGCAGGTGCGGCCCGATGGGATCACCCTCTCGGGCCTGAGCGCGGAGGCCGGCGAGGGGCGGATCCAGATGACCGGCAACCTGATTCCGTCGAACGGCCGGATCTTGCCTGCGGTAGACATCGAGTGCCGGGCCGTTGCATTCTCCCCACAGTTGCGAGATGCCCTCGAGGCCATGCTGGAGGGGGGCGGGGCAATCTACGACGAGTACCAGCCGCAGGGCAGCACCGACGTGTCCTTGCAACTGCGGCCCAAGGACGGCCGGGTCCGCTTCGCTGCAAGCATGAGCCCCCTGAGGGCGAGCATGACCTACGCGGGGTTCCCCTACCGCGTCGACGGCATCCGCGGCGTGGTCACGATCACGGAGGAAGGCGTCCGGATGAACGTCCACGGCCATTGCCGCGCCGGCGCGGTAGCCGTGAATGGACGGTTTCGCTTCGGCTCCGAGAAAGGTCTCCAGGGGTCAGGACTCCACTCGGAGCTCTGGATCAACGCCACCGGCCTTCCCCTGGACAGCGAGATGAAACGGGCAGTCGCCACGATGTCGCAGATGGCTGGGAGGGCCTGGGACTTCTTCTCGCCGCGTGGAACAGCGGACTGTGAGGTGACGCTCTGGAAGGGGGCTTCGGATTCCGAATTCGACTACGACGCGCGCCTCAGAGCACATGGCGTGTCCGCGCTCATGCAGGCGCCGCAGGTCCCCATGGAGGACCTGGAGGGCGACATCTTCTTCCATGGCACCGGGACAAGCCTCCGTTGCGACGTCAGCTCACTGCGCGGCCAGATCAACAACGGTCCGAACACCATCCCGGCGAGCATCCTGTTTCACGGCACGGGCCAGATGGAAGGGGACAAGAGCCGGTTGAACCTGACGAGCATCATCCGGCGCATACGTCTGACCGACGACCTGGCCAGCGCCCTCGACAAGGCAGAGGTCATCGAGTCGAAGACCTGGGATCTTCTCGCACCCGATGGCTATGTCGACGTCATCGGTCGCCTGCAGAAAGGCTACGACGACAAGGACATGCAGCAGTCCTACCGCATCCGCCTCCAGGACGTTCACTCTTCCTGTCGCCTGCTGCCCGGCAAGGCCACCGACTTCAGCGGTGATGTCGCCGTCGAGAAGGGTGTCGTGAGCTTCCAGAACATCCGCTTCAAGATCGACGGCTCACCGATCCTGTGCACGCGCGGGTCCGCATCCTATGCAGACGGGGTCTCCACGGTCGAGGCAGCGCTCTTCGCGGAGAGCTACCAGGTCGACAAGCGCCTCGCCAGGATCATGAGCGGGCCGACGCGCCAGATCTATCTCGACAGCAGCATGAGCGGCGACGTGAAGATCACCGACCTGAAGCTCACGTTCCGCTTCCCCGACGCCGGGCCCAGCTTCGAGACCATGTTCTCAGGACAGCTGGTGGCCAACAACCTCCAGCTTGGCCTCGCCATCCCGATCCAGCACATCAACGGCATCGTGACGCTCAAGGAGGGCGTCATCGACGAGAAGGGCGGGCACGCCACGGGAAGCGTCAGCGAGGCCAACGCCATCATCGACCAACACCAGGTGCATGGTGTCTCCTGTTCGTTCGCGTTCGACCAGGACAAGGTGGAAATCAGCGACCTTCGTTTGCGCCTGCACTCCGGGCGCGTCGAGGGCAACGGGCCGAACAACCTCGCCCTCCGCCACGAGTTTGCCGGTAGCGGCAACCTGCGGATGTCCCTTCGCTGGGACGGGGTCAGCCTCACCGAGACAATGCGCGCCAGCGGCATGTCGCTGGCGAGCAAGTACCAGGGCAACCTGTCGGGCGACATCGACGTGCAGGAGCTGCGGGGGAGCAACCTGCTGGACATCCGGGCCAGCGGCAACGTGGCGATCAACAACGGCAACCTCGGGCGGGTGCCGGTATTCTCGACCATCTACGACTACCTGAAGCCGGATCAGCGTCCCCGCTTCTCTTCGGGCCGGCTCAAGTTCACGGTGGCCGAACGAACTGTGGTGCTGAGCCAGATCAAGCTCAAGTCCAGCATCCTGGACGTGGACGGCAGGGGCAAGGTCACGCTGGATGGCTACTCCGATATCCTCCTGAGCCTGCGCGCCTTCGGCGGCGGCATGGACAGGTTCGTGAGGTCGATCATCGAGTTCCAGATCTATGGCTACCTCCGCGAGCCCAAGACCCGACCTGTGTGGCTCGGGCAGCGACGGTCCGGTCGCCGCCTCCTGTCGCCGCTGCCGCCGGTGAACCCGAACGAGCTGCAAGCGGGCGGAATCCGCGAATGACCCTGCATGTCGTGATCATGGCGGGGGGTGCCGGAACCCGCTTCTGGCCGGCCAGCCGTCGCTCGCGGCCGAAGCAGTTCCTGCCCCTGGCTCGAGGCCGGCCCCTGCTCCAGGACACCATCGACCGCGTTCGTGACGTCAGCGGTACCGAGAAAACCTGGATCGTCACCAACCCCGAACAGGCGACGTCGCTTCCCCAGGTGCTCGAGGGCTTCCCCGAAGACCATGTCATCGTGGAACCGGAAGCCAGGGACACCGCCCCCTGCGTGGCCCTGGCCACCGCCACGATCGAAGCCAGAGAGCCCGGCGCCACCATCGCGGTGATGCCCGCTGACCATGTGATCGAGTCGGGGGATACCCT
>QJVU01000108.1 GCA_003235605.1 Planctomycetota bacterium
GGCGGCATCCAGGCAGCGCAGCAGGTACCCCAACGGCACATCGCCCTGGGCCTCGAGGAACACCCCCCTGGTCGCGCCTTCCGCCTCACCGTTCCCATTCGCCTCCCCACTCGTCTCGCCCTTCACGGCTTTCTGCAGCGGCGCGTGGAGTGCCCGCGGCCTGGCCGCGCGCAGGCCGTATTCGATCGCCACCCGCACCGGTGGGTCGTCATCTGCGATCACGTCCTCGGGCAGGAACGCCGCCATGGCTCCCGTCTCACCGGTCCGCTCATGCCTCACGGCATGGTAGACATGGCTGATGAGAGCACGCTCGTCCCAGCACAAGGACAACACCTTGTCCAGGGCCGCGCTCGGCAGCGACGCGTCCGCCCGGATCAGGAGGTTCAGGTTGCTGAAAACAAAGCGACGGCCGGCCAACTTGCACACACGACCGGGGAGCTTCCGGGCCTCGCCCACGAGGTGACCGCGCAGCCCGCCGTAGGTGAGGGTCTGGCCGCCAACCCGGATCGTGCCGTCGCGGAGGATCGCCACCACGCAGGTGCCGGCATTCGGGGGCTCATCCCCGACCGTGCCCACCCGGGGCAGGTCCACGAACGGCTGACGAACCTGAGCCAGGGCCGGCGCAGGTGGAGCAATCAGTATCCATCCAACCAGAAACAACCGTCTCCACAGCATCCGTGAACCTGGCCTGGGTCGGGCCAGGGGCGCAAACGGCGGAGCGAACCCCCGGTTCACTGCCTGACGGCTGTTGCGGGAACCGGGTTTCCTACCTCGGGCTGCCCTCCAGCGTGGCCCGTGCGTCGGTTAGGCGCGGAAGCCCTCGGCCTCGATCCCCAGCTGCTTGATCTTGCGATGCAGGTGACCGCGGGAGAGTCCCGAGACCCGGGCCACCTCGGTGATGTTGCCCTTGGCGTTCTCCAGCAGCCGCACCAGGTAGCTGCGCTCGAACTCCTGGACCGCGTCCTTGAAGGGAGATTGGGCCGACACTTCCGTGAAGCGGGGGTCGACGATCTCCGCGGGTAGATCGCTGACGTCCAGAAGCTCGCGCCCAGGGTTCATCACCGCCAGGCGCTCCAACGTGTTCTGCAGCTCGCGGACATTCCCGGGCCAGTCGTAGCGGCTCAGCGCCAGGGCCGCATCGACGGTGAAGCCCTCGAGCTCGCTGCGGCCCTCGCTGCGCATTCGCGCCAGGAAGTGGTCGATGAGCGCCGGCACATCCTCGCGGCGCTCCCGCAGCGCGGGCAGAAGGAGAGAGACCACGTTGAGACGGAAGTAGAACTCACGACGGAACTGCTGTGTCGAAACCAGCTGCTCCAGGTCCTTGTTGGTGGCCGCGCAGACGCGCACGTCGACCCGGACCGGCTCCGCAGCACCGAGCCTCAGGAAGGTCCTGTCCTGCAGGAACCTCTCCAGCTTTGCCTGCGCAGCCAGCGGCATCTCCGAGACCTCGTCGATGAACAGGGTCCCGCCGTCAGCGCGGGAGCAGAGCCCAGCCTTGGGTGCGGTCGCGCCGGTGAAGGCGCCAGGCTCGTGGCCGAACAGCTCGTTCTCGAACAGGTTCGGCGGTATTGCCGCGCAGTTGATCGCGACGAACTCACCGCTGGCGCGACGCGACTCCATGTGGATTGCGCGGGCGACGAGCTCCTTGCCGGTTCCCGACTCGCCGCGGATCAAGACGGTAGTGTCGCTCTTGCGCAGCAGATCGATCCGGTCGAACAGCGTCCGCATTGCCGAGCTCTGGCCCACGAGGCCCGCGTACCCGGTCCGGGTATCCACGAGCTGGCGCAGACCCACGTTCTCACGGACGGTGGTGCGGTGGCCGATGGCACGGTCGATCAGCAGCACGAGCTCGTCGATCTCGAAGGGCTTGGTGACGTACTCGAACGCGCCCAGCTTCATCGCCTCGACGGCCGACGAGATGCTCCCGAACGCCGTGATCAGGATGACGACCACCTCCGGGTTGCGGTCATGGACATGGCGCAGCACACCGATGCCGTCGAGGCCCGGCATCCTCAGATCGAGCACGGCGACATCGTACCGACCGGCATCGAACCGCTCGGTGGCGGCGTTGCCGTTGTCGACGGCGTCGACCACAAAGCCGTGGCGCTCGAGGCCGCGAGAGACGAAGTAGCGCATGCTCTCCTCGTCGTCGGCCACGAGGATCCGGGTGTTTGCGCGGTGCGAGTCGGGCTCCCTGGTCATGCCTTGGTCGGGATCGTTGCGGTGAATGTCGAGCCCCGGCCCAACGAGCTACGCACCTCCAGCCTGCCCTGATGCGCCTCGATGATGCCATAGGAAACGCTCAGGCCCAGACCGGTGCCGCCTCGGTCGGAGCCGGCTTTGCTGGTGAAGAACGGCTCGAACACGTGCTCGAGATCCTCGGTCGCTATGCCGGCCCCGGTGTCCTGGATCGATACCGTCACGTCGTTGCCATCCTGGGTCGCGGTCACCGTCATGGAGCCCCCCTTGGGCATCGCCTGTAGCGCGTTCGTTACAAGGTTCAGGAACACCTGGTGAAGCCCGTCCCCATCACCCACCACATCGAGGTCGGCGTCAACTCGACGCTCGACCGTGACTCCCTGGCGTCGCGCCTGGGGCGCAACCAGCTCCAGCACCTCGTCCAGTAGCCGGCTCACCGATACACGGCCTTTCTTCTCGACGCGCTTCTGGGCGAAGCGAAGCAGCTGCTGCGTGATCTGGGTGGCGCGGTCGGTCGCCCGCAGGATGACCTCGAGGGGCTCTTGGGCTCCTGCGCCGACCTGACCCAGCGCCTCCTTGGCACAGCCTCGGATGCCGCCGATCAGGTTGTTGAACTCGTGGGCAATACCACCGGCCAGGGTTCCCACGGAGGCCATCTTCGCGGCATGGACCAGCTCCCGGCTTTGGCGTTCGACCTCCTCTCGCAGATGCTTGTTCCACTCCTCCAGCTGACGGGTCTGGCGTTCGATCTCTGCCCGCTGCGCCCGCAGCTGATCGACCATCGCCGCGAACCCGGCAGACAATGCGCCGACCTCGTCACCGCGTCCATTGCGGCCCGGAGCCACCGACAGGTCGCCATGCGCAACAGCAAGGGTAGCGGTGTGAAGGGACCGGATCGGACGAATGATGGTGAAGTGCAGCCCCAAGCCCAGGAGAAGGAGCAACACCAGGCCAACGATGCCGGACAGCACCATGTGCGAGCGTTCGAGCGCGTCGGCGAACGTTCGGCTGAGCGCCGCCTGCTCTCGACGGAGTGTCGCGATGTTGTCGTTGACCCGGCCAAGCTCGCGACGCTCCATCTCTCGTGTCAAGACGGTCACGTTGGCCTCCAGCTGGCTGCTGCGAGCCGCATCGCGGGCGAGTATGGCGTTTCGCATCCTCTCCACGTCCCCCGAATAGAGCGTCAGGGGAAGGTCGTTCAGCATGCGTCGGCGAGACTCCGCGGTGTGGTGGATGAGGTCGGTGATGACCTCCCGGCTCCGATTGGCGTGCCGGAACGCCATCTGGCGCATGCCCTCGCTGCTGTGATCGATCAGCAGGTCGGACTTTCCCAGAAAGGCCTGGGTGGTCTGTGGGCCGAGATAGACGAGCAAGAAGGCCACCATCGCGATGGCTACCAGCAACAACGTCAACGTGAGCTTGGCCGCCAGAGGCATGCGAACCACCGCGCTTGCCGGGCTGTGTATCACTTGTCCCCCTCGATGATCTGGTCGGCCAGCACAAACGCCGAGAGCCGTAGCTCGTAGCCCTGGCGCCGCGCGACATCCACGTTGATCACGACACGGTGTGACCGAAGGGTGCCCACCGGAATGTCCTGCGGCCGGCGCTTGTCCTCCAGGATTCGGAGCGCGATGACGGCGGCACGCTGGCCCAAGAGGTCGTAGTCGGGGCAGATGCCTGCAACCGCTGCAGTCCGCACTGCCCGCATCGAAGTGGACACGATCGGCAGGCCACGCTCCACCGCTGCCGCGAGTACCTTGTCCGCGTTCTGGTAGATCTGGAAGTCGATGGGAATCCAGATCGCCTGCACCCCGCTGTCTGCAAGCTCGCCCACGGCCTTGGCGATCTGGCTCACGTCAGCGAGCTCTCGTTCGATCACATCGAACGGCCTGCCCTTCACCCTGCCCTCCCTCAGGTATCGCCTCAGCGCCTTGAGCTCGGCCGCGCTGACGACCCCGGATCCACGGGAACGCAACACGCCCAGGCGCTGGAGCCTGGGCACTGCCAGCCGGAACACCCTGACCGTGGTCTCGGGGTCGATGCAGTTGCTGTTCCCGGCAAGGTTGCTCCCGGACCCCTGCCAGCTGGGCACGACTCCGGACTCGACCGGGTTGGTTACCGCAGTGAACACCACGGGGAGGTCCTTGACGTGCTCCTTGGCCAACAGAGCCGCCTCGGTACCCATGGCGAAGACGAGGTCCACGCCGCGCTTGCGCAACTCCGCCAGCTGCCGCCGCCCTGCCTCCGGGTCCGAGTTGGCCTGCACGACCAGGAACTCGTGGCTCCGACCCCGCACCTGGAAAGCGCTGCGGATGCCGTCGAACGCCGCCTGGTCATTGGGCGACTCGTGCCAGAAGAACACGCCGAGATGCCATGCCCGCTCCTGCTGCTGGGCCCCTGCCGGCCCCAGGCACGCGGCAAGCGCGAGAGCGTGGGGCAGGCAGGCCGGCGAGAGCCGGAACGCTGCCATGATGCCTGCCATGAGACCACCAATCCTAAGCAACGGCGCCTCGGGCTGCGACCAGCCGGAGTGCGCAGAGAACCTTGACACCCCGGCTGTTATGCTCCTCATGGGTGAAACCGATGACCCTGAACCAGAGAGTCGCCGAACACTACGCACGCGGAGACTTGCTGGAGGTCATCCTCGAGAGCCTCGTCCAAGCAGGTCTCGATCCGGACAACCTGAGCCCACGGGACCTGGCACCGGTCGACGAGTTCCACATTGGCGGGCGCCAGGCGACGGTAGCGTTCGGCCGACAGATGCATCCTGACGCAGGTTCCCGCCTGCTGGACGTGGGCTGCGG
>QJVU01000325.1 GCA_003235605.1 Planctomycetota bacterium
AGCAGAAGGACGCCCTGCAACAGGTCAGTGAAGATCACCGAGGTCTGACCCCCGGTGAGCTCGTACGCCATACACATGGCCGCCATCACCACGGCGAACACCAGGACATAGGTGTTGTCCAGATGGAACACGCCGACAAGGGCCGTTCCGATGGTGTAGAGGTTGATGCCGATGTACCCCAGGAGGTAGAAGAGCAGGATGATGGTGGCGGCGAGTCGGACGCGGCGTCCGAAGCGAAGGGTGAAGTACTCGGGCACGGTCACGATGCCGGCGAAGTACAGGATGGGCAGCCAGCCGAACATCCAGAGGGGCATCCAGAACCAGTCGTTCAGATAGGTCTGGGAGGAAGCAATGCCGTACTGGAAGCCGGCAGCGGCGTACTTCACGAAAGAGTACGAGCCGACCAGGGTGGCAATACAGGAGATCGCGATCAGCCAGGCGGGGAAGCGCTGGCCCGCCAGAAAGAAGTCCTTGGTCGACCTCGTGTAGCGGCCGAAGAGGGCTCCAAACGTGGTGATGCCTGCGAAGTAGCACACCACGACGGCGATGTCGACGGCATGGGCCATGACTGGTCACTTGCCGAACCAGACGAAGAGGCCCTGCAGGGCGGCGAAGAACAGCAGGCCCAGCACCATCAGGCACAACCGCCGACGGCCCTCCGGATCACGCCACGAGAACATTCCTGTCCTGAGGCCGCAGTAGATGCCCGCCGCGAAGACGAGGCCACCGACCACGTACTGGTAGAGGAAGGACTCCGGCATGGCCAGCCGGCAGTGTTCCCCCGAACTATCTGTTCTGCTAGGCTCCGGACGCGAATTCCCTTCGATGAACGCAAACATGACCATCCGCGTTGTTCCCCGAGCCGCCATGTCCCTGGTGGCCCTCGCCCTCGGTGCTGCCGATGTTGCAAAGGCCCAAGATCCGGCGCCAGAAGCGGGGGCGAGGCCGCGCCGCGCCCTGGAGCTGAGGCATTGCATGCCTCCCAGATGGGTCGACTTCAGTGCACCGGTGGCGGCACCCAAGTGGGCCTGGGACGGCAGGCACCTGGCCATGGGAAGGCACTGGCTGGATCCCAAGACCGGTGTGCGGGTCGACGCCAAGCCAGAGAGGCGGGAGCCCATGGCGCGGATCGACATCCGCAACGGGGACATTGCCTTCAAGCGGGGCCGGGAGCAGCGGCGCCTTACCAAGGACGGCAAGCCCAAGGAGCTCTGTCAACTGAGCCCGACTGAGGGTCATGTGGCGTTTGTGCAGGACAACGACCTGTTCGTCGTGGACACGAACGGTACCGGGCTCTGGGAGGTGACCCGGGACGGGGGCGACGAGTTCCGAAACGGCAAGCTGGACTGGGTCTACCAGGAGGAGCTGTACGGCCGCGGCGAGTTCCTCGCACACTGGTGGAGTCCCAACGGCCGGTACCTGGCGTACCTGCGGCTGGACGAACGCGAGGTCAAGACCTTCACGGTGGTCGATCACGTGCCCGGTGACCTGGACAGCGAGAAGACCGTGAGGCCCCTGGTAATGCGGTACCCGAAGGCCGGGGATCCCAACCCCAAGGTCAGCCTGCATGTGGCCGACGTCGAGACCAAGAAGACCGTGCCGGTGGTGTTCGAGGGTTACGACCCGGACATCCTGGTCGTGAGGGTGACCTGGACGCCGGACAACCAGGTGGCGTTCCAGGTCCAGAACCGAATCCAGACGTGGCTGGATCTGTTGGTGGCCGATCCCGCCAGCGGCAAGACCAGAAGGCTGCTACGGGAGGAGTCCGACAGCTGGGTGAACATCCTGGGGCAGCCGTGGTTCCTGAAGACCGGCGACTTCCTGTGGCTGAGCGAGCGCACGGGCTACAAGCATGTCTACCACTACTCCGCCGCAGGCAAGCTCATCCTCGCGGTCACCGAGGGTGAGTGGCAGGTGCGCGAGATCCTGAAGGTCGACGAACGCCGAGGGTTGCTGTGGTTCACCGCGACCAAGGACGGCGCCATCAACAACAACGCCTATCGGACCGGCTTCGGTGGCAAGGGCCTCGTGCGCCTCACAGGTGGTACGGGCTGGCATGAGATCGCCCTCGACGACGACGGCGGCATGTACATTGACACGTGGTCCACGGTGAGCCAGCCGCCGGTGGTGCGGGTCTGTGGCCCCGAGGGAGAGGTGCTGTGGACACAGGAGCAGGTGGCGAGCCCGGCCCTGGACACGTTTGCCTTCCAGCCGCTGGAACTGGTGCAGGTCATGGCCAGGGACGGCTACATGTTGGATGCCAGCATCCTCGCGCCCAAGACAGACAAGACAGACAGCAAGTACCCCGTCCTGCTGGACCAGTACTCGGGCCCCGACTACCCACGGGTGAGAAACAGGTGGGACTACCTGCCGTTCCTCCATGCCACCTTCCATCAGCTGCTCTCGCAGAACGGGGTCATCGTGATGGACGTGAACGTCCGCAGCGCGAGCGGGCGCGGCCAGAAGGACACCAAGACCTGCTACCGGAACTTCGGTCAGGTGGAGCTTTCAGACATCGAGGATGCCATCGACTGGGTATGCAAGAACCGGAATGGCGACCCAGCCCGCGTGGGTATCACCGGCTGGAGCTACGGCGGCTTCATGACGGCCTACGCCCTCACCCACAGCAAGAAGTTCAAGCTCGGGATTGCCGGCGCCGGCGTCTATGACTGGCGCCTCTACGACACGATCTACACCGAGCGCTACATGGACACACCCAAGAGCAATCCGTTGGGCTACCGTCGAAGCTCCTGCGTCCTTGCTGCCGGCCAACTGACCGGCCACTTGTGCATCCAGCACGGGGCCCTGGACGACAACGTACACCTGCAGAACGCACTGCAGTTGGTGCACGCACTGCAGCAGACAGGCAAGAGCTTCGACCTGATGATCTATCCGAAGATGATGCACGGCCCGCGCACCATCGCCTCCTTCCGGCACAAGCTGGAAATGGACTGGAGCCTCATCCAACGGCACCTGCTGGCCCGCAACTAACTCTCCCGCCACAGGTGGCGGAGAGCCTGACTTTCCGGCGCGATCTTGGGATCGGGTGCACGTTCTGCACAGGCACCATCCGGCTTGCCGAAATCAAGGCCCAGGTTCCCGGGTTCCTCCCTTGCCATGAGGAGTCCTGCCCGGTTCAATCGAGATCTGGTTCTGCCCTCCGTCTTCCACGAACACGTTGTCCTGCCCCAGTCAGAGCAAGCAGCTCGTAGCCAAAGGACATTCTGCGGACATGAAGCAACCACTCTCATTCGGATTCGCGCTGACTCTATGCGCGACGCTGGCGGCGCAGACGATACCGGCGACCAAGACCACCATCACGACCGCAACCCCGGGGGGATTTGCGGTCCTGGCCATGAACAGCACCCCCAGCAGCCAGTCCAGCGGCATCGCTGACAAGACCACGCTGAGCACCAACCAGCTGCTGCGGGCCTCCACCAAGACCTCCTACGGCTCCACGGCCGTCGGCTCCAACTACAGCTGGTACAGCGGCAGCGGAGCCTACCTCTCCGACTACGCCTCGGCGACGAACTTCGACGGCAAGCTGGGCGGCGACGCGGGCAGTGCCATCGGCGACTCCACGTCGGCCAAGTACGGCCCGCACTCGGTGCTGGTGGCATTCGAGCTACCCAAGGACGAAAAGGCGACGTTGACCGCCTATTTCAGCGGCAGCATCTCCACTGGCGCCACCTCCAAGGGCGAAGTGGACGTGGGCAACAACGGCCAGGACGTCTGGAAGCCCGCGGCAACGAGCATGTGGTCCAGCCACCAGAAGAAGAGCTTCGAGGTCACGGGCGGCGAGAGCCCGCTGGTGGTGAAGCTCACCACGGAGTGCAAGGCCAGTCAGAGCGACAGCGCCAAGGGCGGCGCCCGCGCCGGCGCTGGCCTGACGATCTTCCTCACGCGGGCGAAGAAGACCATCAAGTGCACCGCGACCGCCTACGGTGCCTATGCGACCGGGTGCCCGGAAACCAAGCTGGCTGCCAGCAGCGGTACCTCTGGCAGCAGTCGTTGGATCCGCCTGGATCTGACCAACGCGGCCAAGGATGCCGTCGGCTTCTTTGTCATCGGCGCCAAGAAGCTGAGCCCGGCCGTGGCCCTGCCCGCCGGCGGCTGCAACCTGCACACCGATGTGCTAGCGCTGATTCCGCTTCGCACCAGCAGCACCGGCACCTCGACCCAGTGGCTCCGGGGCTCGAGCGCTCTGACCGGCGCGGTGACCTGCCAGGACGTGATCATCGAGTTGTCTGCCAGTGGCCTGAAGATCACGACATCGAACGGCCTGGAGGTCAGTTGCAAGCTGGAGTGACCGGCTGACCGGCTGATCCGGAGAACTCCGGTGCAAGAGGGCGCTGGGCCGGGCGGCTCAGCGCCCTTGCTCCGTACGGGTGTGTGCCGCCGGCTCTTCGCTGGTGTGGTCGTGGGTGATCCGGATTCCCTGGGAGGTGAGTTCCACCACCAGGGAGAAGTAGCCACTGGCGGGCGGAGTCCGCTGCAAGTGGTAGCGGCCCAGGACCAGGGCGGCATTGCGTCCGATCGGCCGGAACTCCAGGATCTGGAAGGTCAGCTCGCCCCGAGCGGCGGCGTCGGGGTAGCTGCGCTGAAAGCGCTGCAGCAGATCCTCGGGCCCCCGCGTGATGCCGGTACTGCCGTTGAAGGTCAGCTGGGGATGGTCCCAGTAGCCGGCAAGGAAGCCCGCCCAGTCGCCCCGGTTCCAGGCCTGACTCTGGTCCTCCAGGAGGGACTGGACAGCCTCTCGGGAGAGGCGTGCCGAGGAGCAGGCGGTGGGCAGGACCGCCAGGAGGGCCAGCACCGGGATGGCCAGTACGACGCGAGGCACCACCGGGGCAGCATACCCCGGGGGGGCTTTGGATCCGTCACCCGCCGGGGCATGATGAGCCCCGATGCACCCTTCCCGTTTCGCCAGCCTCGTCCTGCTGCTGCCGCTCACCCTCGCGGCGGCGGTGACAGCGCAGAAGTTCCGCACAGTCACCGACGAGAA
>QJVU01000433.1 GCA_003235605.1 Planctomycetota bacterium
CTTGCACGTGTTCCGCGGCTGGCTGGTCGTGTACGGCGTCGTGGGCGCGCAGATGGGTTGGGTGCTGCGACCTTTTATCGGGTCGCCGGACCTGCCATTCACGTGGTTCCGCGAACGCGAAGGCAACTTCCTCGAGGGTCTTTTCGGCGCCCTGCTGCGCTTGTTCTCGTGAACGTCGTCGCGGCCGCGGACACCCTGCTGCGGAGCCGCGAGCCAGATCGACTCGTCGCGTCGCTGAAGACGTGGCACCTGCTGTTGCTGCTCGTGGGCGGAGCGTTCGCCTACGGCATCGTCATGGGTGCTTTCGCGCTGCGACCATTGCAGATGCTGTACTCCGGACTCAAGGCGCCGCTCCTGTTGACAGTCTCATCGCTCATCTGCCTGCCGAACTTCTTCGTCGTCAACACGCTGCTGGGGCTGCGCGACGACTTCGCGGTCGTAATGCGCGGCCTGATTGGCACGCAGTTGACGATGTCGATCGTGCTCGCGAGCCTCGCGCCGTTCACGGCGGTCGCCTACCTGTCGTCGTCCGACTACCATTTCACGATCGTCTGGAACGGCGGGATGTTTCTCGTCGCGGCGGTGGCGAGCCACGTGCAGCTCGGAAGGGTCTACGCACCGTTGATCGAGGTCCGACCGCGGCACCGGATCGCGAAGGCCGCATGGCTCACGCTCTACATCTTCGTGACGATCCAGCTCGCGTGGATGCTCCGACCCTTTGTCGGCGCGCCGGGGCTCGAGACGACTTTTTTCCGGCAGGGCGTGTGGGACAACGCGTACGTCGTCGTCATCCAGGATGTGTGGACGCTGCTGACGAAGTGACCAGATCTCGGGCTGATGAGCGGGGCATCCTCAGTCCAGCAGCTGCTGCACGACCTCGCCTTTGCCCAGCACGATCAGCAGATCACCCTTCCGGATGATGTCGTGTGGGGCCGGCGGCATCGACAGTTCGCCGTTGGTACGGCGGATGCCAACGACCATGATGCCGCGTTCGCGCAGGGCCGACTCCGACAGTGGACGATCCACGTACGGCGCGTCGGCAGCGACCTTGATCTCGGCCAACTCGAACACCTTGCCCTTGGCCGTCACGACCTCGAAGAAGTCCTCGACGTGGGGCGTCGCCAACAGCTGTGCCATCTTGGCGGCGCCGGTGCCATACAGACTGATGACCTTGTTGGCTCCGGCACGCCTGAGTTTCTCGACGTCCTTGTCGGTGGTCGCGCGCGTCACGATCAGCAGATCCTTGTGCAGCAATCGGGCCGACAGCACGACGAACAGGTTCTCGGCGTCGCTGGGCAGCGCGCAGGCGATGCCGCGCGCGCGGTCGATCCCAGCGGACTGCAGCACCCCGTCTTCGGTGGCGTCGGCGATCAGGAACGGCCAGCCCTTCTCCTTGCAGACCTCGGCGATGTCCTCGCTGGAGTCGATGACCAGGAACGGCAGGCGGCGGTCCTCGAGCTCCCCGCACAGGGAACGACCAAGGCGGCCCAGGCCGCAGACTATGAAGTGGTCCTGCATCTTGTTCAGAATCGCAATCATCCTCTTTTGTCCGAGCCAGTCGCCGAGCTGGGCGCGCACGACAAACTCGCCCAGGACGATGGCGCTGTACATGAACACGCCGAGCCCCACGACCAGGTAAACCATCGCGAACCAGCGACCGGTGTCGGACAGGGGGTGAACCTCATTGTAGCCCACGGTCGTCAACGTGATGACCGCCATGTAGAGGCCGTCGAACAGGTCCCAGCCCTCGATCAGCGCGAAGCCCGCAGCGCCCAACAGCGTCAGGACCAGCAGCACCAGTACTACGCGACGGATTTCAGGCATGCGGGCTCGCGCACAGAATCAGACCCCGGCCCCGGCCCGGAAGCCACTACCGACGTCTGTTCGCGGCAGACCAGCATATCCGGCGCGATACCGCCAGCACTATCGGTCGGGGGAAGCGGTTCCCGCTACCATGGCAGAAAGTGGCGACGGTTCGTCACCTGGAGGGGAACTTGACGGTCAGGTGGAGGCGGCCTGCACGCCAGCACTGGGCATGTCGGCCCGCATCCACCGGCCAGCGTGGTCGTGGCCGAACTGGACTCCGGGGCTGAGTGGCGTCTCGCCGCGGCACGCCTCGTCGAGCGTTACCCCAGCCCGTGGCCGCGGAGTCTCGACGGGCGCGAATGTGTGTTTCAGACTCGCTGACCTGTGCGACGTGGCGTCGGTCATGTGTGAACGACCCCACGCTTCCCACTCACTTGATCCCCAAGAACATCCATCTCATCGCAATGCAGCTCATGGCCACTTCGTACACCAACAGCTTCTCGTAGCCCCGTCCCGCCTCCTTCACGGCGTTCTCCAAGCGCCGAAGGCGCGGGGCCTGCAACTTCGTACATTGCGGGCAGCTCTTGAACAGATCGGGCTTCTTCTTCCGGCATCTCGGACAGGTGGGCAGCCTGTTGACGCGCTCCATCAGGTCGATGATCCTCTTTTCTACGGCGATCGCTTTCCTCAGCTCGGCATCCTTCCTCCACTCGGCCATGAGATCCGTGAAGCGCTTGGCGAGGCTTGTCTTCTCGTACGGGGAGCCGGCCTTCTTGACTGCATCGATGGCCGCCCGGGGAAGCCGAGCGCGAGACTCTGCCAGCATTCCCTGGTCTATCTGGGCCTGCTTGACGATCGCGTCCCACAGGTGCGTCGCCTCCGCCTTGGTCTCGGCGTCCTCTGTCGCTGCCAGGGTTTTCTCTACCTCCTGGTACGTGGTGGCCAGATCGAGGCGGGCGATGATCGACGCGGCCTGGACCTGTAGTCTCTTGAATGGCTCCGGTCCAAGATCGATCCATGGCCGCTTCTTCAGGAGCGCCTTCAGCGCCGGCTCGAGTGCCCGCCGGTCGTGGTCCTCCGGCACCAGCCCGTGGTGTGTCTTGGCCAACGTGCCGGTGTGGTCGTACACGCCGTAGCTCGGATAGCCCTTGAGCCACAGCTCTTCCGCGCCCGCCTTGCAGCGCACGCTGACCTCTTCCGGGATCGAGCCGAGCCTCGCGAGAATCTTCGCGGCGTTCTCCCTCGTCAGCTTGCTGCTGACGACGTTGAACAGAATTCGTGTCCCCTGTCGCTCGATATCCTTGAGGCCGTTCACCATCCGAAGCATCTGGCCTGCGCAGCGCTCACCCGGTTCGCCGGGCCCCCAGGAAATGATGATTACCACCTTGCCGGCAAGCTCCCTGTGGTCGACGTCCCGCCCGAGCCAGTGGATCCCCAGGGGCAGCTCTTCGAGGGTCTTGGGAAAGGTGTCCTGTGCCTGGCCCTGGGAGCCGAGGGCGAGAAACGGGGTCAGTAGGGCAACGGCATGATCCAGGGTCGGCATCAGGCGCATCTCCTGTCTGCGGCAGTCGTCATTACGACCACCACATTGTGGCTCACGCACCGGCGATCCCAAAGCCCGTAACTTGGGACGGCGTGTCCTTGGCTTGAGAATCGGATACGGTGGCCCCCACATCCCGTACGACTTCGCCGGAGCCAGATCTGGATATGCGATGGCCCACGACGCTGCACGTGGGTACGCAGTGCACGTAGTGCTTTTCGGAGGGTCAGGGTGTACCCTATGGCTCTCCCACCCGAGTTCGTTCCATGAGCGTCGGCGTCGTCTCGTCCTGCTGCCTTGCACTCCTTGCGACGGTCCTCTGCGGACAGGAGCTCCTCAAACCCGGAAGCTGGCAGCGAATCGCGCCTAACTACCAGCTGAACTACAGCAACACGGCAGCGGGCATCTCGTTCTACTCATACTGCGGGAGCCCGAACTGCACCCGGGGCCGCACCGGGATCTCCCAGACCGTGCAGGTGCCCAAATCCGGCCTCTACCAGTTTCGGCTCCGGGGCTACGGTGGTACCACCGGTAACTTCAACACCCAGTTCGGTGTCGGCAGTCTCACCGTCAGCATGTGGCACTCCGACTGGCACGTGACCCGGACACTGCCCCTGCCCTCTGGTTCGGTCACCATCTGGGTCACGACGGACACGTCAAACCTTCCGGTCGACTTCTGGCATTGCGCCCAGCCATCGCTGACCCCGGTGCTTGCTCCGACTGTCGACCAGGATGTGGCCAATGCCTGGGACCCGAACAACGTCCGTGTGCAGTTGCGGACGCCCGGGCAGATCCTCGCTGGCAGCCTCGCAGTGCCGTCGGCCCCGATCAAGTTCCCGGGGCTCACCCACGGTCTCGACCTGTCTCCCAGCAGCATGGTGATCCTCGGGGTCTCTGCAACCGGTGGAGTGCAGGTGGATCTGAGCTCTGCTGCCCGCAGCTTCGGACAGCAGACCTGGCCCACGGTCTACCTCCAGGCCGTGTCGTCCACCGGGTTCGGGACACGGAGCTGGCTGTAGACGTATCCGCCTGTAACCCAGGAACTGCACCTCCGTCGGTGAGGCTGATGGATGAGTGGGCTGCTTGCGGTCCTGATGCGCAGGATGGTGATTTGGCCCCCGAGCACCTCATGCGGATCTCGCAGATCTACGACGAGACGAACACCGTCGTCACCGGCCGCATGCGGTACCCGCCGCCCAAGGAGACGGGAGAGACCCGGGATGGCCATCCTCTTCGACCCGACCCACGTGGTACCGCCGCGCGATCAGTTAGCGTATCTGGAAGGGCAGTCAGATGGTTGCACTGGGGACACCATGCGCTACGTAGTTCTCCGGTTGCGGCGCGGTAGACGCGCACTCTATGATCCGCGCATGGCAACCCACGCAGCATGTCGGGGCGCCCACCTCGTCGTACCGGCGGCCGTCCTCTTCTTTCTTCTTTGCCCCCTCCTCGCCCTCGCCTCCTGCGTCGGCGGCAACTCACCGGGATCCGACGACGGCTCGGTGCTTCCGTTCCCGGCCCCGGCGACGGGTAGCTCGGTCGGCAACACCCTGGCCGACTCGGTGCACCACTGGCGTGTCATGCCACGCCGACTGCCGGCGAATGCTCCGAACATCGTCATCGTGATGCTCGACGAGTCGGG
>QJVU01000005.1 GCA_003235605.1 Planctomycetota bacterium
CATCTCTACTGTATTGGTGAGAAGAACAAGAGAGGGGGCTTGTAGCCATGCTGGATCTGCTTCGGTTCCTTCTGGTGTGGTCTCTCGTCAGCGGCGCTGTCCTGGCCACATCGCAGCAGCCCTTGAAGAAGGCCGCCGCCGACAAGGTCCGGGACGATGTTCACTGGAACAACTGGCGTGGTCCCCTGGGAAACGGCCTGGCGCCTGATGCCGATCCGCCGATCCAATGGAGCGAAGACAAGAACATCCTCTGGAAGATCAACCTCCCCGGGACGGGTTGCTCTTCGCCGATCGTCTGGAAGGATCGTCTCTACGTGACGACAGCCGTGCCGACCGGCAAGTCTGTCGGGCAACCCCCAGA
The DNA here is from genome assembly GCA_003235605.1 of Planctomycetota bacterium. Next base: position 362 of record QJVU01000005.1, read on the forward strand.
ACAGGGTCGCGCGGGAGGGGGTGGCCGAGGGGGACGCCGTGGACGGCGCCCGCAACCGCTTGCGGCGCATGAGTTCGTGGTCCTTGCCATCGACCGCGAGAACGGAAAGGTGGTCTGGCAAAAGACCGTGAACAAGACTCTGCCCCACGAGGGAACCCACAACACCGCCAGCCTGGCCTCGAACTCACCGGTGACCGACGGGCAACACGTGTACGCGTTCTTCGGGTCCCGGGGTCTTCACTGCCTGGACATGGCGGGAACGCTGAAGTGGTCGAAAGACTTCGGCCGAATGCGAACGCGCAACCAGTTTGGCGAAGGCTCGTCGCCGGCACTCCATGGGGACATGCTGGTCATCAACTGGGACCACGAAGGTGACTCCTGGATCGCCGCATTCCACAAGAGCAACGGCAAACAGATCTGGAAGATGAAACGGGACGAGGTCACGACCTGGTGCACGCCGCTGATCACGTCCGTGGGCAGTCGTCCCCAGGTCATCGTCACGGCGTCGGGGGCCTCGCGCGGCTATGACCTCGAAAGCGGCGAGATCATCTGGAGCTGCAAGGGCATGGTTGCCAACTGTATTCCCACGCCCATCCACGTCGGAGGTCTTGTCTACCTGATGAGTGGCCATCGCGGCAGTTCGTTGCAGGCGATCAAGGTCAACGGTGCCAAGGGCGACATAACCGGCGACAGGAAGCACGTGATTTGGGAGTACGGACGCGGGACCTCCTACACGCCCTCGGGGTTGGTCTACGAAGCCCGCATCTACTTCCTCCGCAGGAACGACGGCGTCCTGTCCTGCCTTGACGCCGCGACCGGCGAGCCGCACTACGAGGGCAAGCGCCTCGGCATCCGCACGGTCTACTCTTCGCTCGTAGGTGCTGCCGGCCGCATCTACATCACCAGCAGGGAGGGCGTGACCAAGGTCATCAAACTCGGCAATCAGTACGAGGAGCTCGCCAGCAACAGCCTCGACGACACCTTCGATGCCACCGCTGCCATCGTCGGCAAGAAGCTCTACCTCCGTGGTCGCAAGCATCTCTACTGCGTGGCGAGGAAGACCGGCAGGAACCTCTAGAGCCGTAATGCTGGCGGTGTGCGGGACTGTGCGCGCTGCTAAGGAATCCCTAAGATTCCAGCGGGAGAATCCGCCATCACCGCGACCCGTGAAGGTTCTGGTAATCGAAGATTCCGAGCGACTACAGCGATCGTTGAGACACGGTCTGCACCGTTCTGGGTTCGCCGTGGATGTCGTTGGGGACGGCGAGGATGGCCTGGCCTACGCAAGGCACGGCAAGTACGACGTCGTGATCCTGGACCTGTTGCTGCCGAAGGTGGACGGCCTCACCGTGCTGCGGCGTCTACGACAGGACGGTAGCAACGTGCATGTGCTCATCCTCTCCGCCAAGGACCAGGTTCCGGAGCGGATCGAGGGCCTGCAGCTGGGAGCCGACGACTACCTCACCAAGCCGTTCGAGTTCGACGAGCTTGTCGCCAGGCTCAGGGCGCTGGTCCGCCGCAAGTACGGCGCCAAGAATCCGGTCCATGACATTGGTCCGTATCGGGTGGATACCGGGAGGCGGACCGTGATCCACGATGGCCGTCAGGTCCCCCTGACGCGGAACGAGTACTCCTTGCTCGAATACCTCGTACACCGACGGGGAAAGGTAGTGTCCAAGTCGGAGCTTCTGGACCACCTCTACTCGGGGTCTGCTTGCGGTTCGGAGAATGCCGTCGAGGTTTTCATACACCAGCTGCGCAAGAAGCTGCACCTGAACGGCGACGACATCGTCCGGACACGCCGTGGCTACGGCTACCTGGTCGAGTAGGAGGCTGGTACCGTGTATTCCATACGGCGGCGGCTGATGCTCGTGCTCGCAGTCGGGTTCATGGCCCTGATTCTCAGCACCGGCGTCTATGTATCGAATGTCGTGAGCGACCGGGTTACCGCCGAGTTCGATGCTGCGTTGCTCATGAGAGCGCAAGGTCTCGTCCAGCTGGTCGAAGACGAGGCGGGTCAGGTCGAGTTCGACTACACGCCGAAACACATGCCCGAGTTCGAACGCGCCGAGCGGCCGGAGTACTTCCAGTTCTGGCTCGTGCGGGACAGCGGTTCACCGGAGACGCTCTTGGCTTCCACGGGGCTCAGGAGGGCGGAGCGGGATCTTCCCCACAGTGAGCCTCCGCCCAAGGAGCCTGCAGTGCGAGACGTGCGACTCCCCGACGGGCGCGCCGGCCGCATGGTCGAGCTGACCTTCGTGCCGAAGGGTCCCGAAGACATCGGCGACAAGGATGACCAGAGCGACCAGAGTGACAATGGCAAACCTCCTGCGCGGACTTTCGAGTCCGTGACCCTGGTCCTGGCGGTGGCCCGTGGCCGCGAGCACCTGGACGAGGCCCTGGGCAACATGCAGTTCCTGATGTACGGGGTTGGGGGCATCGCCATCCTCATCGCGTGCCTCCTGGTGTGGCGGACCCTTGCCGTGGGCTTCCGACCGATCGACTCCGTTGCTGCCCAGGTCGAGAAGCTCGATGCTCACAACCTGAGCTTGCGCATCGAGCTGCCACAGGCAAGCCGGGAGTTGGCACCCGTTGCCGACCAGCTCAACGCGCTCCTGGGGCGGCTGCACGCGTCCTTCGAGCGGGAGCGACGCTTTGCCGACAACGTCGCCCACGAACTCAGGACGCCGATTGCCGAGCTCCGATCGCTGGCAGCGGTGGGAGCCAAGTGGCCCGGGGACGAGGCTTCCGTCACGGAGTTCTTCAGTGATGTGGATGACATCGCGAGCCGCATGGAGGGAGTGGTAGCCGATCTCCTGCTGCTTGCACGGTGTCAGGCCGGGATCGAACAAGTGGAGCGGGCGCCGACCAGCCTGCGGCAGGTCATTGCATCGACCTGGGCAAAGCTGGATGCGAGGGCATCCGGAGCCGGGCTGCACTTCTGCATGGACGTGCCTGACGACATGGTCGTGGAGTCGGACCCCAGCAAGCTGGGTATCGTGTTCGCCAACATCCTCGGCAACGCCGTGAGCTACGCGCGGCCAAACACCGAGATCCGCTGTGTCGTCATCACGGCCGACTCCAGGCTCCGGCTGGACATCACCAACGACGCTGATCCGCTGAGCCGTGCTGACCTCGAGAACCTTGCCGAGCCCTTCTGGCGCAAGGACAAGGCGCGCTCCTCCGCGGAGCATGTGGGCCTGGGCCTGTCGCTGGTATCGGCGCTGGCGAGGCTCCTGAGCCTGACGGTGCGGTTTGATCAAGACGGGGAGGGGAAGTTCCGGGTTGCGTTCGCAGGCTGGGCCCTTGCGTGAATCCCGCAAACCAGGATCCTAAGGTTCTCGTAAGGCTGTCCGGGCACTGTCCGGTATCCCAAGGAGACAAACCGTGAAGCGCGACCTGGCGGTCTGGTTGTTCCTCGTCCTCTCCGGTGTTGGCTGCGGCGGCTCAGAGCGGGCCGCCACCGCCTCGAACAGCTTCGTGACCAGCATCAGCCACCCCTACTTCCCGCTCGAGCGCGGAACCCTGCGGACCTATGAGGGTGACTACAAAGGGCGTCCCTGGCTGGAGTTGGTCCGGACCCTGGACGAGACCCGGGTCATCCTCGGAGTGCAGTGTACCGGGGTTGCCGAGGAGGTCTTTGTGAACGACGAGCTTCTGGAGGTCACGACCGAGTGGTACGCTCAGGATGCGGAAGGGAATGTCTGGAAGTTCGGCGAGGAGTCGTCGGAAGCAGTGGATGGTCGATTGGTCAGAAGAGACGATTCCTGGATCGCCGGCGTCCACGGCGCTGTCCAGTGGAAGGCGTTTCTGGCAGATGCGAGTGTGGGGGACCGGTTCTTCGGCTACAGCCCAGCTGGCCAGGACACGTTCGAGGTTGTGTCGACGAGCGCCACCGCCGCGGTCCCTGCTGGCCTCTTTCAAGACTGCCTGCACATCCTGGAGAACCCCGAGAATGCCGAAGACATGGACATCATTCTGTACGCTCGTGGGGTTGGGCGCGTCTCCGAGCGCAGCTCGGAGGGCAAGATAGTCCTGGTCACGGTCCAGCACCGAAAGTGAACCGCAGGCACAGGATCGCCTTCTTCACCAAGCACAAGCGCCGGACCCTGTACACCTCCTACATCATTCGGGCGTTGCGGAGGGTCGGCTGCGACGTGTGCCGGGTCAACATGGCAGCCACCCGGCGTTACCTGGGACGACCGCTGGCGGACAAGGTCGTAAGGCGCCATGTGGACAGGTTCCGTCCGGATGCCGTCGTCGTCTTCTCGGGGGATATTCAAGACGAGACGTTTGCGCACTTTCACGGCCGCGTGAAGACCGCGCTGCTACTCGACGACTATTCCGCGATCGATGCCCCGGTCACCAGGTTCATCAAGCAGGTGGATGTCTTCTTCCATACCATGACCGGTCAACTCGAGGAGTATCGGGCTGTGGGAGCCAGGAAAGCCGTGTACGTGCACAGCGGCGTGGATCCCGATTGGCACCGGCGTTCCTCTCCCCACAGGCCCTTCTCGAGCGACGTTGCCTTTATCGGCGCCGCGGTGTACCCAGACCGTCTCGACCTGATAAGGACGCTACGCAGGGACTTCGACCTCAAGATCTATGGGGCGGGCTGGAGC
>QJVU01000601.1 GCA_003235605.1 Planctomycetota bacterium
CCACGCCAGGACCGGCAGGCTGCTGAACAACGTACCCCTGCCGATGGCCGGCGCCCGGTCGGTGGTCCAAGACCCGGATAGCGGCGAGGTGTTCGTGAGCGGCGGGGTGTTGGCGAGCAGCGATGTGTTCCAGCACGGCGACGTGGTCGCGCCCGGCGATGTCTTCGAGGAGCACTCGATGGTAGTGCGGCTCTCGGGTTGGCAGGTCCAGGAACCGTTGCTGGCCGCCGTTCCCCAGGCCCTTCCTGCTTTGCTTGTGGGACAGGGGTGGACGTTCTTCTCCCACGGCACTGGCTGCCCGGACAAGAGCGGTCGCGCGCCCCGCACTACCCAGGTGAGCTCACTCGTGGGCGGCAGGGCCATGGCCTGGCTCTCGGGTCCCAGCAGCCAGCCGGTGGCGTTGCTGGTGGGCCGCCACGTGGACCAGGCAGATACGCGGCTGCCCATCGACCTGGCGATCCTGGGGGCACCGGGCTGCGCTCTGGACCTGAGCCAATTCGCGGCAATCTCCGGCAGGACGGATGCTCGAGGCGTCGCCGCCTTGGGGTTCGCGGTGCCAACGAACCAGACCCCCCTCCCGTTCTGGGTCAGGTTCCAATGGTTGGCCTTGGCTCCGGCTGCCAACCTGGCCGGGATGGTGGTCTCCCCCAGCGCCACGGTCGTGTTCCGTTCCGAGTAGGACTCGGGCAAGCCCATCGCGAGCCCCCTTCGGGCCGCCTTGAGCCGCAGCGGCCAATCCCTCGATACAGGGAAAGAGCCGTGCCGGGGAGAACAGGTACACAACGAAGCCGCATCGCCTGGACGCTGCCCTTGCCGCGGCTGTGCGTCGGGCATGCGGTAGCCATGGCCATCGTCTGCGTGGTGCTGGCCTGCGCCGGGGGCAGCAGGGGCAGCGACACGAGACGGAGCACCGGTCCCGAGGTGGCGCCACGACTGGTGTCCGCGACATTCGTGGGCGCCGGCACCACGCCGCAGTCAGGCGACAGGCTGCTGCTGCTCTTCTCCGAGGACGTGTTGTTGGTGGCTGGAGCCCTGCTCACCGACAACGACGTCGTACTGTCGTCGGGAAGCCTTGGGAACGTGACCTCGAGCCCATCCCTGGCAAACCCCAGGTGGGTGGAGGTCGTCCTCGGACCCGGCGTCGCCTTCAACCCGGGTTTCACCACCGTGGCCGTGAGCAACGGATGCGACGCCATCGAGGACCACGGCGGCAACCTGGCCCAGGCTGGCCCGGGGGTGGTCATTCGCCGCGGAGACGGTGACAACCCGGCGGTATCCAACCTCACCCTCAGCGCCGTGGACGACCTCCTCAACGGCACCGGTCCCGCGGGAGGCAGGCTGCAGGTCCCCGTCAACGGCTTCACCATCGACTTCAGCCACTCGGACCCGACATCGGCCGTGGACCCGGCCAAGACCATTCTGGTCGCCAACGTCGCGGTGGAAGTGGACGGCGTCACCCGACAGGCCGGCCTGGACCTCGCCGACGCGCTCTCCATCCGCGGAGATGGCACCCGTTCCAGCCTGCTGGTGCCCGAGACCGTGGTGTTCTCCCCGGGGACGGCGACGCTGGCGGTCTACGTGGTGGATGCCACGGGAATGGTCTCCCCTCCGCGGAACTTCGATCTGCTGATCCGCTTCCCCGATGACGCGGTCCGGCCCTTCGAGACGACGGTGAACACGAGTCAGGTGTGGTACCTGGACCTGAAACGTGATATCGAGTGGTACAGCGTCGACATCGTCCACCCCACCGTGCCGGTGGGCGTCAACCCGGGCCCCAACGGTCGTCCCGACATCCAGGACCTGTTTCTGGCTCTCGGCCTGCTCTCGTCTTCGCCGATACCCGACGTGCTGGGCTCCCTGAACAGCAACCAGGTGGTGATGAACATGTTCATGACCGGGTTGCTGCAAGAGCTGGTCGACCTCCACCCAGGCGTGAACGTCGCCTTCGTGGATGTGCCGCCCGCGGAGTTTCCTCCGGGAGTCCATGCGATTCCCTACAGCGCCTTCGGCTTCTCGCAGATCTGCATCGCCGGCTCCGAATCGGACGCCGGCACCACCGGGACGCTGGGTGTCGCGCTCTTCGACCCCAACAACGTGTATCAGGACAACGACTGCCTGACGGACTACGGCGGCTTCCAGAGACTGGGCGTGTTCCTGCACACCATCGTGAACGGGGGCTTCCTGTCCTCGGGCGTCTCCACCTTCCGGACCACCTACGATTCCTTCACCAGCGCCCGAGGCGGCATCCCCATCGGCGACATGGTGAACGACGGCCTCCGTCTCGGCGGCCAGTTGGACGACAGTCGTAACACGGCGATCGGGGTGGCCATCCGGCACATGGCGCGGTTCACGGCGGTCATCACCGCCCACGAGTGCGGCCACTCCATGGGGCTGGTGGCCAACGGTCCGATGCCCCAGGGCCTCTACGGCAACGACCCCGTCAACTTTCCAGTGTTCCCGGCATCGGCCGCCGACGGCCACATCCGGATGCCTTCCAGCCTGTTTCCCGGCGGCTCCCGGAACATCATGAGCCCGACGTTCAACTTCGACGCCGCGCTCCACCCGCTGACCAGGTTCAACAGCTTGAACCTGGCCTACCTGCGGGAGCAGGTCCTGAACAACTGATCGGAGACGGCTGCCGGACTACTGGATCGTGAGCTCCAGCGCGTCGCTGGCGCTGTTGGTGTTGACACCTCCACAGGCCGCCGTGTTGGCCCAGATGACCTGGACATGTGCCATGAGACCCTTCTTCAGTCCGGACGGGATGGGTATGGGCAGGTTGAAGGTGCCGTTGGCACTGGTGCTGACAGGCACCAGGATCAGCTGTGCCTTGTCCGGATTCACCCAGATGTTCACCCCCACCAGGGGCACCGGTGTCGGCAGCCGCTTCGCGGTCACTGCCAGGAAGCCGATCGTCGATGGCGGTGATTTCAGGCAGGCCAGCCCGAACCCCGGCGAGGGCGAGGTGACATCCGCCAACCCGTAGAGAGCCACGTCGCCGTTGCAGGACGGGGTCGAGGCGCCGAAACGCTTGACCCCCGACGGGTGCAGCTGCAACTGGGCGATGAAGGCGTCATCAGCGCTGTTGTGGGTGGTGTCGTAGGCGCCGCTGGTCGTGGGGAAGTTGGCAGAGTTGGTCTTGCCCGTCACGGTAGCGATGTCGACCGGCATGCCGAAGGTGATCTTGTTGCCCTGGTCCTGACCGGTGTCGCCCAGGAACGTGGAATACTGCAGGACCTTGCCGGTGGCATCCAGGTGGGACACGAACACGTCCCGCTGGCCGTTGTGGGTGGTGTCATGGGCATCGGGGGTGACCGGGAAATCCGCGGACTGGGTGTCGCCGGTGACCACCGTAGAGCCGTCGCTCGCGATGGCGAGGCCGTTGGCCCCGTCGAAGGCGGTGCCGCCGAGGAACGTCGAGTAGATCAGCTTGCTGCCGGTGGCATCCAGGCGGGTGACGAACACGTCCCGCTGGCCCGAGAGCGCCTTGAAGACTGTCTGGAAGGCGCCCGGGGTGGTCGGGAAGCCTCCCCTGCCGTCGGTCTCGCCGGCGACGGTGACCACACCGTTGGCGTCCACCGCCAGGGCATAGCCGATGTCGTTGCCTGTGGCCCCCAGGAACGTGGAGTAGTTGAGCTTGGTGCCGCTCTGGTGGAGGCTGGTCACGAAGGCATCGAACGCGCCGTTCCAGCTGTTGTCATAGGACCCCGTCGTCGCCGGGAAGTCCCCGGCGCTCGCATAGCCGGTCATGATGACCTCGCCGTTGGGGCCGAGGTCGCTGGCCAGGGCGTAGTCCACGCCGCTGCCGCCGACATAGGTCGCAAACACCAAGGCGGTGCCCGCGGCGTTCAACCGTACCACGGCTGCGTCCTGGACGCTGCCGTTGTACGTGGTGTCGTAGGCTCCGGCGGTCGTGGGAAACCCTGACGCGCCGGCAACGCCCATGACGGTGGCGTTGCCGTTGGACTCCACCTTGATGGTGCGCGGGCCGTCGCTGCCCGGGCCACCGACGTACGTGGAGTAGACCAGGCTGGCGCCGTTGGAGGGGAGCTGGGCCACCCACCAGTCGGCGCTGCCGTTGTGCGTGGTGTCGTAGGCTCCGGAGGAGGTCGGGAAATCGGTGGAGTAGGTCGTACCGGCAACCCAGATCGTGCCTCCGATCCGGACGAAGAGTCCGCGCCCGTAGTCGTCACCGGTGCCACCGATGTAGGTGGTGTAGACCAAGGTCTTGGACGAGGTCATGGTGGTGACGAAGGCGTCGCTGGCACCACCGTTGTAGGTGGTGCTGTAGACACCGGTGGTGGTGGGGAAGTTCGTGGAGGCGGTCGCTCCGGTGACCGCAATCAGACCCGTCAAGGGCTCCTGCATGACGGTCACGCCTTCGTCGGCAGAGCCCCCGCCCAGGAAGGTGGAGTAGAGCAGCGTCGGGTCCACGACCAGCGCCAGCTCACCGGACCATCTTGGCACAGCAAAGCCGAAACAGTCCGGTCCGTGCATGACGTAGCTGCAGGCAAGGCGACGTTTCTCTCCCGCGGGCGTCACCTCCCAGGTCAACGGTGGCGGCTGCCGTACCGGGCCCAGGGCGGTGTGCATGACCAGGCTGCCCTCGGCATCCAGGGACAGGTCGGCACCATCCACGCGCACCCGAACCTGGGAGAGGTCAGCCTCGGGCTCGAGCAGGAGGTCGTACTCGAGGCTCCCGCCCCGTTCCCTCAGCTGCACGTCCACGCCCCGGTACATCCCCACGTAGCGGAGGGAGGCGTAGGCAGGGACGCCAGTCCGCCAGCGGGCCGGGTCCTTGCCCAGGAAGTAGTTGTAGACACCGGGGGTGCGCGGCCCCGGCCGCAGCTCGGGAACCTCCTTGCGCCCTTCGAAACGCATGCGCACCGCAACGCCGCGCCCTGTCACCCACTCGGGCTCGTCAACCACCGGCAGCGGACCTGCCGGGGCTTTTTCCAC
>QJVU01000480.1 GCA_003235605.1 Planctomycetota bacterium
CCTCGGCCGAGTCCCTTGACAGGGTCTCGTCAGCCACCACGGAGCCCTCCTCGCCGGCGTTCTCCGCGATTTGGCGCAGCGGCGCTTCGCAGGCCTGCTTGATGATGTCGATGCCGAAGCGGCGGTCTCCGTTGGCCTTGAGGTTGCTCAGGGAGCGGCTGGCTCGGAACAGCGCCGTGCCGCCACCCAGCACGATGCCCTCCTCGACCGCGGCGCGGGTGGCATTCAGCGCGTCCTCGACCCGCTGCTTTTTCTGCTTCATGTCGGCCTCGGTCATGGCCCCGACCCGAATGATCGCCACGCCGCCGGACAGCTTCGCCAGCCGCTCTTGGAGCTTTTCCTTGTCGTAGTTCGAGGTCGTCTGCTCCAGCTGGGCGCGGATGCTGTCTGCCCTGGAGTTGATGTCCGTCTTGCTGCCGGCGCCCTCGATGATGGTGGTGTCGTCCTTGGTCAGAACGACCTTGCGTGCCGAGCCCAGGTGCTCCGGCTTGACGTTCTCGAGCTTGATGCCGAGGTCCTCGCTGATGCAGGTGCCGCCAGTCAGGATCGCGATGTCCTGGAGAATCGCCTTGCGCCGATCTCCGAAGCCCGGCGCCTTGGCAGCCGCCACCTGCAGCACGCCCTTGAGCCGGTTGACCACCAGCGTGGCCAGAGCCTCCGCCTCGATGTCCTCGGCGATGATCAGCAACGGCTTGCCGGAAGTGCTGATGTGTTCCAGCACCGGCAGCAGGTCCCTCAGATTGCTGATCTTCTTCTCGTAGATCAGGACCTTCGGGTTCTCCAGAACCGCCTCCATGGTCTTGGGGTCGGTGATGAAGTAGGGGGATATGTAGCCCTTGTCGAACTGCATGCCCTCCACGAAGTCCAGCTCTGTCTCGCTGCTGTTGCCCTCTTCGATGGTGATCACGCCTTCCTGGCCGACCTTCTCCACGGCATTCGCAAGCAGCTTGCCGATCTCGTGGTCGTTGTTGGCGGAGATCGTGCCGACGCTGGCAATCTGGTCGTGGCCCTCGATCTTCCTGCTCATCGACTCGAGCTCCTTGACCACGTGCTTGACGGCCTCCTCGATGCCGGCCCGCAGTTCCTGGGGGTTGCCGCCAGCGGTGAGGAAACGCTGTCCGGTCGTGACGATCTTCTCGGCGAGGATCGTCGCGGTGGTGGTGCCATCGCCTGCCACGTCGTTGGTCTTGCTGGCCACCTCCTGCACGAGCTTCGCCCCCATGTTCTCGAAGGGGTCCTCCAGCTCGATCTCCTTGGCCACGGTGACACCGTCGCGGGTGACCTGGGGTCCTCCAAAAGACTTCTCGAGGATGACGTTCTTGCCGGCGGGACCCAGGGTGACCTTCACGACCTTGGCCAGCTTCTTGACGCCCTCGACTACCTTGTGACGAGCTGACTCGTCGAACATGATCTGTTTTGCCATCTGTCCAGTTCTCCTCAGCCCTCTAGCTTTGCCAGGATCTCGTTCTCGCGCACGATCTTGTATTCCTGACCGTCGATCTCGATGTCGTTGCCGGCGTACTTGCCGAACAGCACGGTGTCACCTTTCTTGACATCCGGCTTGATGCGCTCGCCGCTCTTGGTGCGAGTGCCCTCGCCGACGGCCGTGACCTTGCCCCGCTGTGGCTTTTCCTTGGCGGTATCGGGCAGCACGATGCCTCCAACAGTGACCTCCTCGGCCTCGAGGATCTGCAGGACGACGCGGTCGTCCAGGGGTCGGATCTTTGCCATGTGTGTGTTCCTGTGTTCCTGTGTTCCTGTGTGGTTGTTGCGTGTGTCTCCTGGCCTCTCGGGGACGGGCTAGAACCCCATGCCGCCCATACCGCCCATGCCACCCATACCACCCATACCACCCATACCACCCATGCCGCCCATGTCTCCGCCAGGGCCTGCGGTTTCGGCCGGCGGCTCGGGCTTGTTGGTGATGACACAGTCGGTGGAGAGCAGCAGGCAGGCCACCGAGCAGGCGTTTTGGAGGGCGGTGCGGGTCACCTTCGTGGGGTCCACGATGCCGAACTCGAACATGTCGCCGTAGGTGTCGCTGGCGGCGTTGTAGCCGAAGTTGGCATCGCCCTTTGCCACCTTGCGCACCACCAATCCGCCGTCCCGGCCGGCGTTGTCGGCAATGATGCGCGTCGGCAGAGTGACCACCTTGCGCAGGATGTCGACGCCGAACGCGGCGTCGCCCTTGATCTTGTGCTTCTTCGTGAAGGCGTCGTCGAGCACCGTGGCAGCCCTGATCAATGCCACGCCGCCGCCGGCGAGGATGCCCTCTTCGATTGCCGCCCGCGTGGCGTGAAGCGCATCCTCCACGAGCGCCTTGCGCTCCTTCATTTCGGTTTCGGTGTGGGCGCCGACGCGGATCTCGGCGATACCCCCGGTCAACTTCGCCAGGCGCTCCTGCAGCTTCTCCTTGTCGTAATCCGAGGTCGTCTTCTCGAGCTCACGACGGATCTGCTCGGTGCGTGCCTTGATCTGTTCGGGATCGCCCTTGCCTTCGACGATGGTGGTGTCGTCGTTGGTGATGATCACCCGCTTTGCGCTCCCGAGCTGCTTGGGTGTGACCTTCTCCAGGTCCATGCCCAGGTCCTTGAAGATCGCCTCGCCGCCGGTGAGGATCGCGATGTCCTGCATCATCGCCTTGCGGCGGTCACCATAACCTGGCGCCTTCACCGCGCAGACCTTGATGATGCCACGCAGCTTGTTCACCACGAGCGTGGCCAGCGCCTCGCCCTCGATGTCCTCGGCGATCACCAACAGCGGCTTCTTGGTGTCCTTGAGCCTCTCGAGGAGCGGAACCAGCTTGCGGACGTTCGAGATCTTCTCCTCGTGGACCAGAACGAGGCAGTCCCGTAGCTCCGCCTTCATCGTGTCCGGGTCGGTGACGAAGTGGGGGGACAGGTAGCCCCGGTCGAACTGCATGCCTTCGACGACGGCAACCTCGGTCTCCATGCCCTTGCCCTCCTCGACCGTGATCACGCCGTCCTGGCCGACTTTCTTCATCGCCTCGGCGATGATCTTGCCGATGACCCGGTCGTTGTTGCTGGCGATCGCCGCAACCTGGGCGATGGCCTTGTCGTCGGTGCCGGGCACCGGTTTCGCCAGTCTTGACAGCTCGTCCACCAGAGCCTGGGTTGCCAGGCGCACGCCCTTGATCAGCTGGGCATGGTTGGCGCCCGCCGTCAGGAACTTGATCCCCTCCTCCACAATGCCCAACGCCAGCAGCGTGGAGGTCGTGGTGCCGTCTCCGGCGGCATCGGAGGTCTTGCTGGCGGCCTCCTTGACGAGCTTGACGCCCATGTTCTCGTAACCGTTCTCGAGCTCGATCTCCTCGGCTACGGTGACACCGTCCTTGGTGATGGTGGGGCCACCCCACCCCTTGTCGAGCACCGCGTTGCGCCCGCGAGGACCGAGGGTGGAGATGACTGCCTTGGCAAGCTTCTGGACGCCGTGCAGGACTGCTTCGCGCGCATCGGCCTCGAACGTGAGCTGTTTGACCATGTCTTTGTCTTCTGCGCAGGTTTTCCCGGGGGGGATTGGATGAACGAATCAGGGACGAGAGACGGATTCGACGAGATCCGAGATCAAGGCGCCGGCGGAAGCAAACGGGGTGCCGGGAACGTCCTGGGTCACCGACGGTGCGGGAAGGCCTTGCCAACCACACGCAAATGCCGCAAAAAGCAGCTTCCGGGGCGGACCCGGCGACGGCGGTGGAGCGGACCCGTGGGGGTGGCGCCGCCGTCGACCGTCAAAGTGGCAGCGTCTTCCCTGGCGCGGGCTCCTGCTCGTGACAATCTGACATGGCTTGCACTCGTTGGTCCCTGGTTCCCCTGGTGATGGTGGCGGCGACCGCCGCCACCCTCCTGGGCCAGGGTCTGGGGACCCCGGTCTCCCGGGAAGCCGGGTTCCTGATGAGTCGGGTGGACGGCAAGCAGTGGCGGGTGCAGTGGATCGGGGTTCGGGGGCAGGCCGATGCCCTGGAACTGCAGGTGCAACACCTTGCCCAGACCCGCTGGGTGGCGGCGAGGGAGGTATTGGAGCTCAACGGACCGACGCCGAGAGTGAGCGCGGAAGCGGCCGTCTATCTGGTGGGAGGCGGCGAGGTGAAGGGCAAGATCACCGGGGGGGACAAGGACGGTTATGCCCTCGAGGTCGCCACAGCCGCCATGGGCAAGGTAACCGTGCAGGTGGACCGCGTGCGTCGCATCGTCTTTCGGGCCAACGTACCCCTGTCGGGGGATGTGTTCGTCCTGCCGGAGGGCGCCAAGGAGGACGAGGCGGTCTTCAAGGTCGCCCGCCGCGGTTTCGACCGGATCCTCGGCGCGTTGGAGCGGTTCACCGAGGAGGGCATCCTGTTCCACGCCGCCGGTACCGACGCGCCTCAGCTGTTCCGCTACCGGGAGCTGGCGGGCTTTGCCTTGCGGGGTGGTGTCCAGCCGAAGGAGCCAGGCCCGGTGCAACTGATCACTACCGCCGGCGACGTGTTGCGGGTCCAACTGCAGGAGGTGCGGGAAAACCGCCTGTGGGTGTCGGCAGAGGGCGCCCGACTGCAGGTACCCTTGGCGAGTATCGCCGCCGTCAGCTTCTTGTCCGGCGACGGCCGCCAGTACCTCTCGGAGCTGCCAGTGGTCCGGGAGGAGGAGCGAGCCAGCGCCGACGAGCTCGGTACCCAGCCGTTGTTCCCGTATCGCCGCGACCGGACCGCCAGCGGCGGCTTCGTGGGCGCGCACCGCCACCCCGCGGACGGCTTCCTGACCGTGCACGGCCGTACCTACGGGAAGGGTCTGGGAGTGCACAGCCGCAGCAAGCTGACGTTCCGGGTGCCGCCCGGCTGCACGCGCTTCCATGGTCTTGTGGGAATCGATGACGAGGTCCTGGCCACGAGCGTGCGGGGCAACGCCGATGTGCACGTGCGGATGGGGGACAAGCTGCTGTTCACCGCCCTGGGC
>QJVU01000254.1 GCA_003235605.1 Planctomycetota bacterium
GGGAGAGCGTCTTCCTGCGGGCAGCCGCCCTGGAGGCCCTCGCCAGGCTCATGGACGGCAAGGGTCCCGAGCCGGAGGTTGCCGCCACCGTCTCCGCCCTGCTGGACGTGGCACCCCCCAAGGGGGTGGACCGCTCGGTCCTGGTGGAGTCCTGCGCCGCGGTGGTGCTGGCCCAGAAGGCCCAGGTCCGGAGCGAGACCTGGAGGCCGATCTGCTCCAAGCTGATCGGGTTCCTGGCGGACGAGAACATCGACCCGCGCAGCAAGCTGGTGCTCTCCCGACACTTCGCGAAGATCTTCGATACGCCCAACCTGGGTTTCGAGCCGCGGATGTGGGAGAGCAAGCTCAGGCAGGGGGCTGCGCCGGAGCGCGGCGCCCGGGGGACCACCACCGCCGCGTTCTTCGGCGTGCGCTCCCTGGGAGAACGCATCTGCTACGTCATCGACGCCTCGGACTCGATGCTCAAGCGGGTCACGGCCCAGGAGAAGGAGCGCCTTCGTACACTGACCGGATCCCGAAAGAAGCCAACCGGAACGGACACCTCGCTGCCGGTCGAGAAGCGCCTGCCGTGGGACAAGATCGAGACCCGCTTCGACGTTGCCCGGGAGTACCTGAAGCTGTCGCTGCAGGATCTGGACAAGAGCAAGAGTTTCGCCGTGGTGATGTTCGGCAGCGAGGTGGAGACCCTCAAAGCCACACCAAAGATCGTCCCCGCGACGCCGGCAAACATCCGCCGGGCGATCAGCGAGCTCGAGCAGGTCAAGCGGCGGACGGGATCGCAGCAGCAGAACACCAACATGCACGGCGGGATGCTGCAGGCGTTCCGGATGACCAAGGCCAACGTGCTCGCCAAGGAAGAACACGTGAGCGCCAAGGCCCTGGAGGCCGGCTGCGACACCATCTACCTGCTCTCCGACGGCGAGCCATCCTGGGACAACTACGGGGACCTGGACAGCCGCGACGACGGCGACGGGGTGATGAATCCGGAGACCGGCAGGAAGTTCAACAGCCAGCAGCGGATGGGCTACTACTGGGGCCCCTATGGGCGAAAGCCCCACAAGCACATGCTGGACGACTTCCACCGCATGAACCTGTACCGCAAGGTGCAGATCCACTGCGTGGGCATCGGCGAGGCCGACCAGAGCCTCCTGGAGAAGATCGCCGCCCTGGGACTCGGACAGGTGGTGAAGGTCACGGCGCCAGGCTCCCGGTGAGACCGGACGCCGCCATGGACACCCCGGCAAGAGCATCCTTCTCGATCCTGTTCGGCGGCCTGCTCACCAGCCTCGCGGGGTGCTTCCAGCCGGTCGGCACGCCCGTGGAAGGCGCCGGCCCCACTCCCAGGCCCGCAACGAGTCCCGGCGCAGACTCCAGGCCGGCGCTGGTGCGCGTGGCGCAAGTGCAGGGCAGCCGGGTGGAGGTCTACCACGACCCCCTGGCCTTCCGTCAGCGCCTGCAGGGTGCCGTGCGCACCGTCGACTTCGACGACCTGCCGACGGACCACCGGGACCCGCGGGGCTTCCAAGTGGACCGCTACCGCGCGAGCCACGGCTTGCGTATCCAGGGGGCAAGGGGTCAGTACGTCGGCCGCAGCTTCAACTTCCCCAAGGACTACGTGCCAACCAGTCCCCCCAACATGTACGCGCCGGGGCCGCGGCCGGGCGAAGACCCGATCCAGCCCCGCGGTGGCAACAGCACGACTGTGACGTTCTTCAACCGCCAGGGGCGTCCGGCCCAGGTAGCTGGCTTCGGCCTGATGTTCCTGGACGCCGACCACCCTCAGCAGGGGCCCAGCAGCCTGACGATCTACGACGCGGAAGGCAGGAAGCTGACGAAGTTCGACGCTTTCCACTGCCCCCACGGCAAGCACATCTTCGTCGGCGTCGTGACCGTGAGCCGCGCCTTTGCGCCGGTCCCCCTGATCGCGCAGGTTCGGATCGTGAACGGCAGCCAGTGGGCAGGCGTTGACGGGGGCGACGGCGTAACCCTGGACGACTTCGTGTTCGGCCTCCCCGTCGCGGCAGGGTCCGAGCCACGGTCAAACCACGACCACGGTGACCGCTGAGTCCAGGACGACCCCGCTCAGTCGTCCAGGGTGAACCCGACCTTCACCGTCACCTGCCAGTGGTTGACCTTGCCGTCCTTGACATCGCCGCGTGTCTCGACGACCTCGAACCAACGGAGGTTGCGCAGGGTCTTGGTTGCCTTGGCAATGGCGGCGTTGACGGCATCCTCGATTCCGGTCGTGGAAGTTCCGGTCAACTCGACAAGCTTGTAGACGTGGTCGCTCACTCTGTCCTCCTTGTGACCTGTGAGCCTCTTTTGGAAAGTAGAGGGACCAGAACTGAACAACCTCGACCGCCGGTGTCCAGTGTGTCGAGGGCAAAGTCTCACGAGTATCATGGAAGAGCCGCCAACCCGGAGCTCATCCAAGGAGATGTGAACATGAGAGTGCTGCTGACTGTCCGCTTGCCTCACGTGACTTTCAACGCCGCCGTAAGGGACGGCACCGCCGGTGCCAAGACAGACGCGATTCTCGAAGAGACAAAACCCGAAGCTGTCTACTTCACGGAGATGAACGGTAGGCGAACCGTCGTCCTCATCGCCGACCTGGAGAGCCCCTCGATGATTCCCGCCCTGGCGGAGCCCTGGTTCCTCACGTTCGATGCCGACGTCGAGTTTCACGTGGTGATGAGCCCCGAGCAGTTGCAAGAGGCCGGCCTCGACAAGCTCGGCAGGAAATGGGGCTAGACGACCGGGTATCAGGGGGTCAGCGAGAGGAAAACCGGTAGATCGTGACCTGACGGTAGACCTGTCCCGGTTCCAGGATGGTCGGGGGAAAGCCTGGTTGGTTGACGGAGTCGGGAAAGTGCTGGGTCTCCAGGCAGATGCCTGCGTGCCGGCCGTAGGTCCGGCCTCCCTTGCCAGTCAGCGATGCGTCCAGGCCGTTCGCCGTGTAGAGCTGGACGCCCGGCTCAGTCGTCGAGATCTCCATGACCCGGCCACCCCCGGGTGCATACAGGATCCCGGCCAGACCCAGGGACCCGGCCTCGCTGTTCAGGACATAGTTGTGGTCATAGCCCCCCGGTACCCGGTCGATGCGAGATCCGACCGCAACGGGGTCGCGGAAGTCCATCGCACCTCCCGCGACGGGGCGGATCTCCCCGGTGGGGATTTGGGTCGCGTCGACTGGCGTGTAGTGATCCGCAAGTAGGCGCAGTTCGTGGTCCAGGACCGTACCTTCCCCTTCGCCCTCGAGGTTGAAGTACGAGTGGTGCGTCAGGTTCACCGGCGTTGCCTGGTCGGTGGTTGCAAGGTAGGAGAGGACCAGTTCGTCGTCGTCGGTCAGCGTGTAGGTCACGGAAACCGACAGGTTGCCGGGATAGCCTTCCTCCCCGTCCAGGCTGCGGTAGGAGAAACCCACGCCTGGGACGCCGCCACGCCCGTTCCTTGTCGGCTGCGCTTCCCAGACCACCTTGTCGAACCCCTGGATGCCACCGTGCAGGTGGTTCTGTCCATCGTTGACCGCGAGCTGGTACTCCACACCATCCAGGGTGAAACGGCCGCGCGCAATCCGGTTGGCGAAGCGGCCCACCGTGACGCCGAAGTAGGGATGTTCCTCGAGATAGGGCTCCAGGGACGAGAACCCCAGCACCACGTCCGCCATATTGCCATCTCGGTCCGGCACCCAGAGCTCCGTGAGGGTTGCGCCCAGGGTCATGACCTTGGCCTGCACATTGTTCCTGTTGATCAAGGTGTAGAGGGCCACCGGGACTCCGTCTTCGGTTTCGCCGAAACCTCTCTCCTCGATGCGCGAACGAGACCTCACGCGCTCACACCGGGTTCACTGCTTCCGAGGGGGTTGTCCTTTTGACTTGTGAAGCTCGCGGCGGGCACGCATCACGGCACGTTCGATGGCGTCCAGGGCGCGCAGGGCCGCCTCGTCGGTGCGTGCCCGGCGCATCGACTCGACCGCCTGCTGGATCGCCTCGGTCGCTGCCGCAAGGCCACTCACCCACTCGAACTCCGCCGGCGCGGTTCCGTAGACGGTGCCGCCGAACGGGGTCCTTTCCTTACCCGCCGCGGCCTGCCACTTGGAGTCGTCGAACGCGGGGGTCTGCCAGCCTTCTTGCTCCTCGTCCGATACCCGCCACTTGCTGTCGGACACGAGCTCGCACTTCTTGCCCTTGGCGTCCGTCCACAGCACCCACAACGCCAGCGCCGCGGGCCCGCCACGGTTTTCGCCGCGCACGGCAATCACGTTCTTGCCCTTGGGAAGCGATTCGAGATCGATCACGATGACCTTCTCCCACATTCGTGCCTCGGCGAGTTGCTTGCCGTTCACCGCCACCGAGCAGATGTCATCGCACGAGGCGACGATGCGTACCAGGCACGCTCTCTCCGGAAGATGGAAACTCCGGCGGAAGAAGACCTCCTGGCCGTCGCCCGTGGCCGTGCTCCAGATCCGGGTCGCCGGCCCGGCAGCCTGGCGCTCAAGGGTGGGTACCCTCTCCTGAGCCGGGATCGTCGTGGAAGCGAGGATCAACGCCGCCATGGGGATTCGCATGTCGGCGATTCTAGCGCCGTGACGCAGCAGCGCCCATCGGGCTGGGCCCAGCAGCATGGACAGTCCAGCGTCCCGATTGCATGCCCAATGAGCAGCGCCTAATGTCTGGAGTCCAGGGCCACAAGCGATGTCGTTTCTCGATCAACTGGCGGAGGTCACTGCAGGCGTACGGGCAGGCGAAGTCCCGCCCGTGGACGAGCTCATCGAGCTCAAGCGCGAGAACCGCCGGCGGGCAGAAGAAGCCGAGCGCGAGGACCGCCCGTTCCTCGACTCCCTGCCAACCTGGATCAATACGACCAACTCGACGGTCTGCAACCTGAGGTGTTTCTTCTGCAACCAGGCCTACGGCAAGGGCGTGGATGTCAAGATGGAGGAA
>QJVU01000342.1 GCA_003235605.1 Planctomycetota bacterium
ATGGTAGTTGCAACGGCCGTGCGTCTGGAACGCGCCAGCGCCAGCCGGGTCGTCAACTCGGTCCGGCCGCTGCTGGCGGGGATCGGGGCCGGAGTCGGCGGCGTCCAGATAGGCACCGGCGGGCACGAACGGACGGTTCTCCTCTTGGGGTTCGCCGACCAGCTCGCAGCGGCGCTGCGCATGCTCCAGGAAGTGGACAAGAACGCGGAAGCAGCCCCGGGTGTCAGCGAGCGCCTGGATACCGTCGAGCGGCGGTTGGCTGCCCTGGAGAAGCATGCCGCCCCGGGGAAGTAGGGTCGCCGACGGCAGCACCCGTCCGGAATCCTTCGGAAAAGAAGGAGAGGTCCGCAGCCAACCCCTGCGGTATCCTGCCACCCAAGCCATGCAGGACGCCGTTGACTTCCTTGCGCGGGAGCGCTGCTCCGCCATCCTCCGCACGACCCATGCCGCGGCTGTGGAACCGGCGATGCAGGCTGCGGTGGATGGCGGGTTCCGGGTGGTGGAATTCACCCTCACCACGCCCGACGCGTTGCTGGCGGTTGCCAAGTTCCGGGAGAATCCGCGGCTGCTGGTGGGAGCGGGAACGGTCCTCACCCAGGAGCAGGCCACCGAGGCTGTGGCTGCCGGGGCCCAGTTCCTGGTGTCGCCGATCATGGATCCGGACCTGATCCGCTGGGCGTCGCGGCAGGATGTGCTCTTCATCCCCGGCACCTTCACCCCCACCGAGATGCGCGCTGCACACGAGGCCGGTGCGCAGGTGGTGAAGCTGTTTCCAGGCCCAGCCAACGGCCCGGACCACGTGCAGGCCTGCCTGGGCCCCATGCCCTTCCTGCGGATTCTGCCGACCTCCGGGGTCACCGAGGAAAACGTCCAGGACTACCTGCGCGCTGGCGCCTTTGCCGTTGGGTTCGTGTCCTGCCTGTTTCACCCCGAAGACCTCGCCCACGGCAACTATCTGGGTGTGAGGGAGCGCGCCCAGCACATGGTCCAGCGCGTGCGTGGCACGGTGTCGGGCCCGGCTTCCACATGAGCGGACGCCCAGCGGCTGGCACGCCACTCGAGCTCCGCACCTAGCGGCAGGCGCGCACCACCTGCTCCGCCACGTAGGCCAACTCGGCTTCGGTCAGCTCTGGAAAAACCGGCAGCGCAATGGTCTCCCCTGCGGCCCGCTCGGCAACCGGGAAGTCCCCGGGCCTGCCCTCGAGGAACCGGAAGCACTCCTGGAGGTGGAGTGGGATCGGGTAGTAGACCTCGTTTCCGACCCCGGCGGCCGTGAGCTGCTGACGAACCCTGTCCCGGTCCACGCCTTCGGGCACGCGGATCACATACTGGTTGTAGGTGTGCCTTCCGGTCTCCGGCGGCGTCGGCAGCCCGATACCCACCTGGGCGGCGGTCAGCGCCTCGTCGTAGAAGGCGGCGTTGCGTCGCCGTGCCTCGGTGGCTGCCTCGAGGCACCCGAGCCTCACCCGCAACAAAGCCGCCTGCAGCTCGTGCATCCGGAAGTTGCCGCCGATCTCGGCATGATGGTACTTGGGTTCCATGCCGTGGACCCGCAGCCGGTGGACGCGCTGGTGCAGGCGCTTGTCGTGGGTGGTGACCAGACCTCCCTCACCAAACCCACCCAGGTTCTTGGTGGGGAAGAACGAGAAGCATCCAATGGCCCCCATCGCCCCAGCGCGACCAGCGTCGCAGTCGGCACCGATGGCCTGGGCGGCATCCTCGATCACTGGCAGCCCCCGCTGTGCTGCGAGACCGAGGATTGCCCCCATGTCGGCACACTGGCCGAACAGGTGCACCGGCATGATCGCTTTGGTGCGTGTCGTCAGCTTGCGGCGGATGTCCGCAACACTGCAGTTGAGGGTGTCCGGTTCGGAGTCCACGAACACCGGCCTTGCGCCGGTTCGCCAGATCGTGCCCGCGGTCGCGAAGAAGGTGTAGGTCGGACAGATGACCTCGTCGCCGGGCCCGACATCCAGGGACATGAGCGCGACCAGCAGGGCATCCGTGCCGGAGGAGACGCCAAGGGCGTGGGGCGTGCCGACGTAGTCCGCACACTCCTCCTCGAAGGCCGAAAGCTCGGGCCCGAGGACATAGCGGCCACTTCGCAGGACGCGGTCCGCCGCATCCCGCAGCGCAGCGCCTTGTGAGTCCAGGGCACGGGTGAGGTCGAGGAGCGGAACCTTCACAGCGTTGCGTGGGTGCCGTCGCAGAACGGCGCGTTGGCAGAGTGCTTGCAGCCACACCAGGCAAGGGTCTTCTTTTCCGCGACCTTCTCGACCCTGGGCCTCAAATCCGTGCTGGCGTGAGATCCATCGCAAAAGGGCTGTTTCTGGCTGCGTCCGCACGCACACCAGGCGTAGGTGCCCGGCTCGACCTCCAGGACGTAGGGAGCTCTCTGTGGTATCTCTGGCTTGTCCATGCTTGGGGCGGGCATTCTAGGCCGGCCCGCGGGCTTTCCAATCGACTGCTCCCGCTGCTTGCCGCGAAAGCCCTGGCACCGGGGAAACGGGTATGATCCCGGCTGCGAAATGTCGCGGATGCCATCCAGGCTCTTCCGGGTCCCCACCGCCGTGCTGCCACTGCTGGCAGCGGCCAGCTCAGTGATGCAGGGCTGTCTCACCCAGGCACTCTGGCACGAGAGCCAGGAAGCTCCGCCACTGGCTGTCCGGTCTGTCAACGGCCAGGTGCGCGAGGTGCGGGGCCAGCTACAGCACGGCAACCTGGACAACCAGGTGTGGATCTCGTTTTCGGTTCCCCAGGTTCACGACACGCCGCCGCAGCTGCGGCACTACACGGAGTCGGCGCCGGGAGTGCTGAAGCTGGTGCCGCCGGACCGGGGCGGCGGGGACTGGCAGACCCTGCCTGGCTCCAGGTTGTTCCAGACGGAGGGCTGGGGGTTTCGCGTCTACCGCGGCGATTACCTGACGGAGTCAGGGCTCAACGCCGCACTGTGGTTCCATGGAAGGCTGGAGCCGGAAGCAGTTTGCCGAGTCCTGCCCTCCTACCGGGTCCCCACCACCATCCAAGAACAGACCGGCCTGCGGATACCCGACTCGGAAAACGACGTCCTGGACCGCTGCCTGTTGGCCTTCGCGAGGCACGACTGGCTCGAGTTGGCCACCGGGCAGCAGCAGGGGGACTACCGTCGCACACCGCTGGCTTTCGTGGATGACGGAGGCCGCGTGGTTTCCCCGGCCCAGATGCGCAACCACATCGCCAGCCTGAGGCCGGAGGCGGCGAGGAGTTTCCTGG
This sequence comes from Planctomycetota bacterium, assembly GCA_003235605.1. Next base: position 3,253 of record QJVU01000342.1, read on the forward strand.
CCGGCTGCGCGCTGGTCGCTCGCCTGGACGGCAGCTGGCAGGGTCAACGCAACCTGCATGTCCGGATCCCGCTGCCCGTCCTGGCGCAGGGCAGGCACCTCACCCTCAACCGGGTGCTGCACCGGGTCCACTGGAAGCGCACCCAGGTGTGGCACGGCGAACAGACCCAGAGACAGCCGTGGATGGATCAGCTGGCCATGGTGCAGCTACCCCTGGACAGTGAGGTGTTCGCCTACCTGGACGCACGGCAGGCTCCTGGAACAACCCTGCTGCCCACAGTGACCCGGCTGTTGTTGACACCGCTCGCGGTGGCCGTCGACTTCCTCTGGATGCAGAGCATCTACTTCAAGAGCCTGCTCGAAGTTCTGAGACGCGGCCGGCTCCAGGGTCCTGGCGGCAAACAGAACTAGCAGGGAGGCGGCTGCGGAGGGCAGACCCCTCCCCCTGGTCGTGTCAAGCGACCAACAAACCCGGCAGCACTCGTCTCGGGCCGAGCCGACTCGCCTAGAACGTGTACATCACGTAGGCGTTGGCGCGGAGCATGTCCCCGTCCTCGGTGGTGCCGACCCACTCGGTATCCCAGTAGAGGACATCGAAACCGGTCTTGAACCGGGGATGCCAACTCACGAGGGTGCCGACATAGGCGACCGTGTTCTGGTCCCTGGCGAGGCTCAATCCGGACAGATCGCCCCGCTTCGGGTCGTCGATGCTGGCGCCGACATGGAAGCGGAACTTTTCCGAGGCCTGCCACCAGAGCTCGGCGAACCCACCATGGGACTCGATCTCGTCGCCGGTGGTGGTGTTGATGCTCTGGCCAATGCCACCCCGCATGTCGCTGAGGGCTTCGCCGAGCCAGGCCTCCCCTCGCAGGGTGATCGACTCGGTCACGGGGATGGTCCAATCGGTGCCCACCAGCCAGCTGTTGAAACGGCGGTCTCCGCTGGTGCCAATGCCGATATCGGTTTCCAGCTGGCCCCAGAAACCCCAGGCTCCGATCTCCATCTGGCGCCCCTCCGCCCAACTGTTGCACTTGAAGCCGAAGCGGCTCTGCAGGTGGGGCTGGCCGCTGTCGAAGCCGTCTCGCTCCGGAACCAAGGACGGATCCGCGGCACCCTCGATGCTGGCATTGTCAATGGCGCCGGTCAGGCCAGCAGCAATGGTCAACTTGTACTCGGTACTCTCGGTCTTCGGATTCCAGATGGCCTGGGCCATCGGGCGGCGGTCACCGAGGTTTCCGGCGTACCACAACAGGAGTTCGGCGTTCACGGCCGGATACAGTGGCGCAATCACATCCCAGTCCTGTCCCAGACGGAGCTTCCAGTCGCTGTCGTTGAAGTCGACGTCCGTGTAGGCCAGCCGGATGCGGGGCGTTTCCCGTGATTCCGATGTGCCCGACGGGAAGTTGGCAAAGTCGGTCTCGAGCTTGCCGCTGATGGTGGCGCCTCCGATGTCGGTGCCGCCAATATCAACCGCGAAGCGGGTCAGACGGGCATCGAAGGCGTTGTCATTGTCGTTTTTCTTGGCGTTGACGCCGTCTTCGGGCAGCACCCACGCGGGGAGGACCACGCTGTTTGCGCGGGCGTTCTGGTAGTAGTAGTCCAGGCGGGTGAACCCGTAGAAGCGGATCGAGCCGCCGTCTTTGGTCAGGTCCTTCCAGGTGATCCCGGCATCGGGAGGGACGTCGTCCCA
>QJVU01000658.1 GCA_003235605.1 Planctomycetota bacterium
TCAGCTGCAACACCGCGCCCTTCTCGACCGTCATGTGGATGTCCAGACGCTCGAGCTCGGGTGGGGACAGGTGCATCCGCATCCTGCCGCCATCCGGGCCGAGCTCGAGGACGATCTGCTTGATCACCGAATCGCGCGCGGCCTCGGCAGCTGCCAGGGTGGCCGCACTCACGGTTCGGTAGCCCACCGGTGCGGACCCTGTGGGGTTGCGGCCGGTCTTTCCGTTGGCCTCGGCGACCGGCCGGACCTCCTGGCCCAAAGAGTCAAACTGTGCCTGGGTCTGGTGGCCGCCTTGGGAGGATGCCACAGGCTCCGGCGGCAAGCCGCCGTGGCCTTTCGCCGGACCCGCCTGCCGCTCTGCGCCTTGCGGTTGGCCCTCGCCCTGTTCCAGAGGAGGAGCCGATGGTCCGGTGTTCTCGTTGACTCCCCCAGCGTGCGCCCGGTGCAGGCCCTGGCGAGGAGCCGTGTCCTGGGAAGCAGCGAGGTTTCCGGGCGACGCAAGCTGGTTTTGCGCCCCGGTGCCTTCCCGCGCCTTGCCGCTATCGGTGCAGGAACGCGCGCTGTATCCCAGGATCTCGTCCCTGTCCCGGTCACTGTGCACTGAGGTGTCGCGGTCCCGGTCACCGTCCCGGTTGCGGTCCCGGTCATCTTCGGCGTCGCTGTCGCTGCTGGCGTTGGCGTCGCCTGGCTCGAAAGGCCCTGGGTTGCGAGGGTCCACCCGCCGCGACTCCGGCCCGGCGGCATGGGCTCCTCGAGCACCGCTCAGGCGGCCCTCGAAGCTCTCAGGGGCCAGCACCGTGCCCGAGGCGGCGGATGACACCTTGGTGATGTCCAAAGCGACATGCCCAACCGAAGTGATCATCACCTCCACATCCTCCCGTTCCCTCCGGCACCGTCAGAGCAGATACCGTGCCACGGGCGCGCGGGGAGATGGAATGGCGGTGGCAGGGAACCTTGAGGCTCCCGACGCAGCCCGAGCCGGCAGCAGCTGCCGGGACGAGCCTGGCAGAGATTGCCGGACCGGCAACTCCTTCCGGTCAAGCCTGGGCTCTGGAGCGCCGAAAAGAACCACGGTCGGAGCGTCTTCCCCCTAAAGAGAGACCGCTTGGCTCCGACCATGGTCTCGGAGCTTCGAACCTTGCTCAGATGAACATCGGTCAGGTAGGACCCTTCGGCTTCAGCCGCCACCCGGAGACCCGCGTGAGCCCCCTCAAGGCTCCCATCGCGGCGCCGCGACTCGTGGACCTGGCCTCGATCAGCCCCCACGGTCGCGACTACCTGGCAACGGTGGAGGCCCTGAGCCGGGAGCTCAAGCACCAGGAGCCGGGGCGCGAAGAACGTGCCAGCAAAGTGCGGCAGCAGCTGGCGGAAGGCGACCTGGACAACGACAAGATCTACCGCGCTGTCGCGGAGACGATCTTCCACGGCGAGATCTTCGACGTCGAGAGTCCCGAAGCCGCAAGCTAGGGACGTTGGAGACGCCAGGTTCCCACCAGGCGGTGGCAGACGTACGTCGCGAATTTGCGCGGTGACAGGAGGTTGATGCGCATTCCGTGCATCGAAGACTCCTCCGCCAGGAACGACTGCTGGTAGTGCTCGAGGTCTTCCATGGTACGGGCGTCGTTGGCGTCATAGAGGCCTTCCGCAGCCCACACAAAACTGCCGGAATGCACCGAGAACAGCTTCGTGCGGAGACCGAGATGCGGCGGCAGGTAGGGTCTGTAGCTGGTGATCGTGCCGACCAGCACCCCGTCGAGGCTGTAGCGCTTTGCCAACGCTACCAGCGACTCCGCGGAAATCCGGCCACGAGTCAACGCACGATAGATCCTGTCGTCTTCGGCAGCGTCGGTTGGCAGCGGAATGAGCTCAAAGCGTTGGAGCTTGGACAGCTCGGCCAGGAATGATTCCCTCACCACTGGGATGTCGCCTTCCACCCCCGAATCTCCCTGGAACGGCAACACCATGATGCGTCGCACGACAGCGACATCGTTGTGGTGTCCGAGGTAGTAGTTGATGGGTTTGGGACTGGGAAGCCTGGTGGTGGCACAACCCATGCCTGCCACGAGGGGCGCGAGAAGAAGCAGGGCTCTTGTGGACTGGCGACTCATCGCTCCCGGCCGTGTGGCGGGGATGTGGGTTCGTACGCTGGTTGAGGAGGTTGCTCGTGCTGAGCGGCGTCGAGGGAGCGCAGCTGGTCCTTCAGCATCGCGACCTTGAGGGCGTAGTACTGGTGATCGCGCTTGGCCTTCTGGATGCAGACGCTCAGGAGCTCGGTATCCCGTGAGCGGACTTCCTTCCTCAGCCGTTCGGTTTCGGCTTCGGCTACGGCACGCTTCGCGCTCTCCATCGACAGTTTTTCTTCGCTGCCCTGCACCGCGGACTGAAGCTGCTTGTTCTGGGCCTCCAGCTGTTCCATCCTGGCCTTCAGCTCGAAGTTCTCGGCCTTCAGGCGGGTAAACGATTCGAGCAGGCTGTGGGCGTCAGGCCCCAGATCGGTTTGATCCTGCCCACCCGGGCTCACGGCCAGGTGGGTGGTCCTCGGGTCGACGTCAGGCTCCCGCTCGGGACTGAACATGGCTTCTCTCAGGAAGGAGCAGGATGTGAGGGAAGCCAGGAGGAGCAAGGGCAGGAGGCTGAACGATCTCATGGTTTCTCCTCGTAGACGCACTCCACGATGACCGAGGCCCCGCAGCTGCAGCGCACCTCGAATCCGGCGATGTCTTTCCCGTCGATCACGGGAACCACCGTGATCGGGTGGCTGCCGGACTTGGTGGCGCCCTGGTTGCAGTCCACGAGCACCGGTTGGTCCGCGCGGCGGACCACGTTGCCGGGGATCACGCCCCGGCGCGCTGGCGGTTCAGCCATCGACGAGAGCCTTCCTATGCCTGTTCGTTCGAGACTTCGCGGGCCGCAGCCGGGTCAGACGATGATGTCGACGTGCAACTGGCGGTCCTGTTCGTCCTTTCGGCCGATGCTCCCATCGTCCTGAAGCGCCAGTGACAACGGCTCCTCGGAGCCGTCATTCGGAGTGTCGTCCTGCGCCACACTCCTCGAGTCGTCTCCGACATCCTTGTTTGCTTTTCCAAGGGCCCTCTCAAAAGGCCGTCGCTTGCCTCCGCGATCTCGCTGGCGATTGAGGCTTCCGACCCCATAGGAAGGCATCGCACCCGGCATCGAACCAGGAGCCAGACCGAGGTGGGGAATCCCGTACGTATCCATCTAGGCGTTCTCGAGGGTGTGCATCTTCAGGCGCAACCGGGCCATGGCCCGGGACAGGATCTGGGAGATCCGTGACTCGGAAACGCCGAGGATCTCACCGATCTCCTTCAGGTAGAGGTTCTCGTAGTGGTAGAGAACGATGACGTGCCGGTCGACCTCGGGAAGTTCGCTGATACAACGCGCCAGCTCCGCCTTCAGCTCGTTGTCGATCGCCCGGTCGTGTGGATCAACCGCCTCGCCGCAAACAAGACCGTTACCCAGGCTGAAGCCCTCGTTGTTGCCAGCCCAGTCATTGAGGCTGAGCACGCGGCAGGTGTGCAGAGCCAGGAGGTCCTGGTCCAGCTCGTCAGCTGTCATGCCCATGTGCTTGGCGATGTCTTCCAGGGTCGGGCTCCTACCGAGCTTGCCGAAGAGCTCCGCAGCGGCTCGGTCCAGCCTGCGCAGGCGGTCACGGCGGGTGCGGGGAATCGGGTCATGCTTGCGGATTTCGTCGAGGATGGCGCCGCGGATGGCGGTGAAGGCGAAGGTCTTGAAGGAGGCACCCCGCGCCGGATCGTAGGCTGATGCGGCATGCATCAGCCCTATCACGCCCACGGAATAGAAGTCGTCGCGGTCCAGCGTCGCAGGCATCGTCACGGGCAGTCGCGCAACCACGTACTTGACCAAAGGCAGGTACTGCAGAACCAGCTCATCACGCTGTTCCTTGGAACGCAGTGATCCGACTGCCGGAGACCTCATCGGTCCTCCTTGCGGGGGTTGGCCCGGGTGGCCTCGTGCTGGGCCATCGCGTCCAGAACCGATGCGATGAGAGGCCGGAAGAGGAGGCGACCTACCACCAGCGTGACCACCGCAACCACGGTGGCCCGAACCACAGCGGTCATGCCATCGCTGCCGATGACTACCGTGAGGAGATAGGTCAGGCCGAATGCCATGCACGCCACGTACGCCGTGGCTGCACGCGCCAGATCATTTGTTCCTCCCGCCATTCTCGATCCCCACCCTGCAGAGCCCTCATGGGGCCAGAGGCGTCCTCTTCAGAGGCTCTCTTCGGTAGGAGCGGGGATGCGGGTTTAGGTTGATTCGTCTGCCAGCGTGGGGTCCGGTTCCGGACGCCAGTGGCTTCGCCGCAGGTTCGGCAGCGCCGAGAAGGTTGTCGCAACCATGGCCCTGAGGTCTTCCATGGCTGCCCCGGTGCCGGCGATCCCGAACGGATGCTGCTCCGCGACGGAAGACTGCAGGCTGGACTCCTTGCGCAGCCAACCCGCGATTTCGAGCTCCCTACCCAGGAACTTCCGGCAAACCATCGACAGCCGGCCACCAGTCTGCATCGCCTCGCCGCGACTGTGGACCTGGTTGATCACCACGCGGGGTGCTGAACCTTCGCGCATCAACAGCAGCTTGCAGAGCGCATATGTGTCGGTCACTGCGGCAGGGTCCGGGGTCGTCACCGCGAGCACCAGTGACGCCCTTTGCGCTGCCGCGAGAACCGATGGCCCGATACCTGCTCCAGTGTCGAGGATCACTACGTCGAAGCCACGCCCGGCCGAGCGGACAGCGTCGAGCGCGCTCTCCAGGTAGTGCGGATCTCCCCCCGCCATGTGGGTGGAGCCGCTCCTGCCACACAGGACGGCGATCTGACCGGGACCTTTCATGAGCGCTCGTGCCGGAGAGCAATGTCCTTCCACGACATCCTGTATTGTGAACCTG
>QJVU01000222.1 GCA_003235605.1 Planctomycetota bacterium
GAGCTCCTCCGTGCAGCCAAGTGGGGCGCCTACATCGAACTCAGCTAGGAGACCTACCATGGGGCAGTCTCGTGCAGCCGCGTTGGCCCAGGAACTCAGCGACCTCCTGTCGCGCACCGGGCGAAGGTTCATCATCTCGTACGAGAGCACCCATCCGAAGGTCAAGCCCGGTCAGTTCCGGGTATGGAACTCCGACTGCGAGACGCAGGAAGACACGAACGAACTGCAGAACCTGTGGCTGAACACGGAGGAGATCCTGTTCGAGCCGGAGGAGGTCAGCTGATGGACTTCGACACGCCCACGAAGGCGCACGACCACGACTGGGCCGCCGGCATCCACGGCCCTCATGGCTACGCGAAGCGGACGCGCAAGCAGCCTCCCGAGGCCGGCATCCCCGACGTCGAGGACCCGTGGGCGCATTGCACCTACTGCGGCTCGCTCAAGCCGCTCGACACGATCGCCTTCTTCCAGATGGCCGGCATGCGCTTCAGCGGCTCCGACTGGAAGTACGGCTTCCCGCACAAGTTCTACCTGACCGTGCCGTGTGAGCCCTTCCAGGACGTCATCAGCTCGCACAGCAAGGACGGCGTGACAACCTACGAGACGGGAACTCGGCAGACCCGCAACTACAAGTTCTACCTGGCCCACATGGACGACGCCACGAACGGCGAGATCCGCATGTGGAACAGGATCGTGGCGCCCCACGTGGGCGTCTGGCTGCGTCGCGATCCCGATAAGGGGATCGCCTACACCGCTGTGACGCCCGGGTTCCAGACCTGGGGCACCATCGGCAAGCAGCACCCCGGAGGGGACGCAAGGGAAGCCATGGACAAGGGCTTCGGGCCGGTCGTGCCGCAGGAGTTCCTGGACCAGATCCCGGAGGAGTGGCGTTGAAGCTGGATGGCCGCAACATCCTGATGGTTGCCCCGGGCATGTACGACTTCGGGGAGTTCAAGCAGTCGAACAACCACCAGTTCGGCATGTTCAGGGCAGCGGCCTGGCTGAAGCACGAGGGCTACAACGTCAGCTACGTGGAGGGCGGCCTGCCGCCCCACGTCGACCCCTTCTTTCATCGCCTGAAGGACAGGCACAGCGGGGTTCCCGTCAAGGTCATGGACTGTGGTCGGCCGGAGGACCCGATCAAGAAGTACCAGGTCTACTACGGGCGCCCCATGAGGATGATCCGCAATGACATGTCGCAAGCCCCTGCACCGGACGAGGTCTGGATCGGCTCTGGTCTCACGTACCACTGGGAAAGCACAGCTGAGCTTGTCCAGGTGGCTCGACAGATGTTCCCTGGCGTTCGTGTGCGCGTTGGGGGCATCTACCCCTCCCTCTGTGGAGACCATGCGCGCGCTCGATGCGCTGGTGCCGATGTCTTTGAGGGAGAGATCCCCGACGCACAGGATTTCTGGCCCGACTACGACATCCTCCCCTACCGACTCCCCTTCCGAACCGTGAAGTGGAACACGGGCTGCACGGTCTCCGTGCAGTGCTCGTTCTGCAGCGTGAAGACGCTGGAGCCGAAGTTCAAGTGGCGCTCCGCGGAGAGCCTCGAGGACTACATCGAGCGGGAGATGCACAAGGGTGTGCGCGCGATCATGATCTGGGCGTCGCAGCTCCTGCAGCCGCCTCAGGCCTTCGCCGAGCTGATGGACCGGATCTACCTCCTGCAGGTGAAGCACGGCGTGAAGCTGCAGCTGTACGCCTCAGAGGGCGTCCAGCCCTCCCTCTTCACTCCGGAGATGGCGCGACGGATGATCCGCGCCGGCTTCAGCAACATCACGATCCCCATGGAGTCGATCGAGCCCGAGACCCTCGCGGCCTTCAACAAGCCCAGCGCCCTGAGCGACTACCACCGCGCCGTGGAGATCGCCAAGGAGGCCGGCTTCGGCCACATCGGGATCTTCATCATGGTGGGGACCCCGCAGCAGAGCCTCGACGAGCTCGTCCACGCGATCGTCGACTGCTGGTGGCGCCGAGTCAGCCCGGTCCTGATGAAGTACACGATCATCCCGGGCAGCCAGGACTGGGAGACCGACGCCTGGGTCCACAAGGGCTTCGATCTACACGAACTTCACCCTTCGCTCTGGAGAGGCGCCAGGGAGGACCTCACGGTCCTCGACCTGGAGGAGGTCGTCATGGTCGCCCGGCTGGGCTACGACCGCTGGAGGGCCCTCCCGCAGCTCCAGAAGCCCTTTGTGGGGGCTTCCACCTACCGGAGCAACACGAGGGTCGAGGCGTGCTTCCAGAAGTGGTGCTCGCGGTACGGCCTCCTGCGCGACGGCCGCTTCCGGAACCTCGAAACGACCTCCCCGCACGAGCCTGCCTGGGGGCCGAACATCCCCACCCGCGAGGACCTGCTCAGGTACTCCGTGGGCCAGCACGCAGGTGTTAGCATGGTGGCCTAATGCCGATCCTCGAGCGCCAGGTCCGGAAGAAGACTGCCATGGTCACGCGGGAGATCCTCCGCGAGGGTCGGGTCCCCACTGCGCTAGAGGTCGCCCTGGACGTCGGGCGGTTCATCCGCGAGAACGCCGGCCAGCCCACCATGCGGCCGCGGCCCCAGGCCCGCGGCGTCGTCTGGGACCACCGCAAGACGAACGACGTGCTCGAGGCGATCGCCTTCGACCTCGACATCGCCTACGAAGAGGCTCTGGGCACCCTGGGGCAGCTGGTGGACCGCTACTCGCGAGTCGAGCTGTCGTATGCTGCACAGAGGTTCCAGTTGGGGGAGCTGATCTCACTCCTCCGCAACCTCTTGTTCGTCTCCAAGAACGCCGAAGACAACTTCTTTGGTGTCTACGACACCTTCGATGACCTGACGAAGGTCGATGTTGCGCTCACAACGCGTGACTGCGTGGACCTGAACGAGGGCGTGGCCCTCCTGCCGCAGAACGACGTGATCGCCGACCGCGTGGACATGAGCCACCTGTACAGCCGCATGGCCTGGCCGGTCTCGGCCACGATCCCCGAGGCTGTGGTTCCTCCGGACCCCGAGACGGAGAATGAGGGCGACGGCACGGATGCTGGAGGCGACAGTCAGCAGGCCGAGGACCAGATCGTGCAGAACGAGCCGGCCCCCAACGCCGGCATCGGGCTTGCCTTCTCGGACATGATCAACTCCTGGCGGCAGGTCGTCACGACCAACAACGGCAAGGGCGTCACGATCGAGTTCACGGTGCCGCTGGGCAGTACCGAGGTGGAGTCGAAGACCATCAGCCAGGTCTCGATCTCGCCGGACATGAGCCACGTGTCCAAGGTGCAGGTGCTCCACTCCCTGGACAACGTCAACTACACGAAGTTCCCGAACATCACGGAGGAGTTTGCCCTGGAGCCGGGCAAGGTTCGCCGCGTGGACTTCGAGGCCACCCGCTGCAGGTTCGTGCGGTTCCTGGTCACGCTCGACACCCCGACGGTGGTCAATGGCGTGTCGCACACCTACATCTTCGGCTTCAAGAACATCGCCTTCTACAAGCTCGGGCGAGCTCAGGAGGCGGAGCTGGTCTCTCTGCCCCTGTCCGCGGAGGCAATGACCAAGCCCATCGACCGCGTCTCCCTGTCCGTCACGGATCTCATGCCCGCCGGCTGCGCTGCCCAGTACTTCGTGGCCGCGGCGGACGAGAACGGGGACCCCCGAGAGGGCATCTGGCGCCCCATCACGCCGATCTCCAAGGCACCTGTGGAAGGCATTCCCCAGGTGATCAAGTTCAGCGAGTCCGGCCTCAAGAGCATCGTGCTGCCCCCGCCGTCGCCGGCGGTCATCGAGCGCAGCGTGCGGGCAGTGGACTACTATCAGCTGACCGAGACTGCCCTGGTGGAGGAGCCGCTCTTCCGCCAGGCCTTCCTGTACCGAGGAGAGAACGCATGGTGGAGGAACACGCAGCGTGAGCGGATCACTCGTGCAGTTCGTGACAACTTCGTTGATTTCAACTCTGGCGACGTCCAGAACCTGTACGTCGCAACCACCGAGATTGCCTCCGTGGCAGATCCTTCTTCTGCCCAGGGGTCAGTCCCGACCGTCCTCTCCGTGTCCAATCCCGTCGACTACGACCCCGCGACGATGCAGCTCAAGCCGTCGGCAGGCGTCGACCCGGAGGTCGACCAGAGGCCGAGGTACGCGATCTACCAGATCCTGATGTTCCGGGACCAGATGACCATCGAAGACGAAGCGATCGTGCTCACCGGCACGACGTGGACGCAGATGGCCAACTCCGGCATCGTGGCGCTCGGCTCCGGGCGCCCGGTCGTCACGAACGTAGGTGGCACGGTCACCTATCTCGAGGGCATCGACTACGAGCTCGAGAGCGGCACGGACGGGACCCTCACGGGCCGCATTCGCCGCATCGACACGCCCAGCCTCACCTCGAACATCGCCAGTGGGGCAACGGTCGAGGTCACCTACGACCTCGACCCCGACATCACCCACCTGGTGCGCTCCATCGACGGCCACGACATCAAGCTGAGCAAGGACATGAGCGGGCCGGCCGACCAGTACTTCCAGGTCACCTATCGCTTCGTGCCGCTGCCGCCCAACAACGAGGTGAAGAAGGCCACGCTGAAGGTCACCGAGAAGTACGGCGACACGATCGGCGAGGTCTACCAGGAGGGGCGCGACTTCCTGGTCGACAGCAAGATGGGGACGATCACCCGCATTCCCGGCGGCGAGATCAAGGGCGACAAGGTGGTCTTCGTGGACTTCCGCTATGAACAGCGGCCGCGGGACCTCGATACCTTCTCCGCCTGGTTCTACGTCGACATCCGGGAGCCGTTCCTCATCGAGATCAACCCCCTGGCATTCGATTTCGAGGCCGGGGAGCGCCTCATCATCGACTCCATCGACATGAGCCGGCGCAGCAGCCTCGGGGAGGTCCTCCCCGGGTGGCACAAGGTCACCGTGCGCTCCAAGCGCCCGGAGGCCTACA
>QJVU01000426.1 GCA_003235605.1 Planctomycetota bacterium
ATCCAGGGTAGCACACGGTCTTCTTCCGCCCTAGCCCGGTGGCCGCACCCACTGCGCCGAAGGCTCCACCCCGGAAGCGGGGGCTACTTCAACAGGAGGATCTGGCCGTACATCGTCGGGTAGTACGGCCCGTACTGGGCCGTCGTCCCGAACGTGGTCCAGTTGTAGACATAGTCTCCCAAGCCGTTGGTGCCGAGGATCGAGGAGGCCATGTTCGTGGCGACGTAGTTCGCCGGGTTGGCCGCCGCCTCGGGGTGCGAGGCCTGGACGAACACCATCACCGCGGGACTCGGTGGCGTGAGCGTTCCCGTCAACGAGGCGCGACCCGACGAATCGGCGGTCAGGATCGCCGTCACCAGCGGGTTCAACATCAGGCTACAGTTGGTCATGCCGAGCGCTCCGAGGTCGAGCGGCAGGGGTGCGCCGCCGAAGGATCGGTTGTCGATTCCGACGTGGAACACGACCGGTGCCGAGGCAGGTGCACCGGTGACGGCCAGCGAGTGGCTGCTGCCCGACTGCTGCCATACCAGGCGGCTCTTGCCGCAGGAAGTGCCGGTAGTGAACACGTTGCCGCCCGCGCTGAAACCATCGCAAAGATAGCCCGTGGTCGACGGCGTCGTGCTGGTCTGCACGTCGGTCTGCACCAACAGGTTGGGCCCGAGGTACACCATCACCGCGTCCCCCGCGATCCAGGGGTTGGGTTGATCCGGTGTCTGGTTGTTGGTGACCGCCGGCAGGCTGAGCTGCTTCAGCTTGAAGAAGGTCGTCGGACTGCTGCTCAAGTTCGCGGTGAAAGTCTTCGAGAGGCCTCCCACAGCGATGCGGGAGTTGTCGAGGACGATTCCGATGACGATGTTCCTGGCGGAGTAGGTGGCGCCTCGGGGCGTGCGGTAGCCCAGGTACCTGATCGGGAACACCGCAGGCAGGCTGTCACCGCGGTACCAGTGTTGTCCAAAGTACTTGGTGCGGCCGAGCGGCGTGGAGTGGGCCGTCGGAGCGAACGTGCCCCTGAAGATGTTGGGAACGACGAGTGGTGCCTGAGCCGGGCAAACGGTGGTCGTGAGCCAGCCGGCGAAAAGGGGAAGAGCTGACGTGACGAGACAGATGCGCTTCATGGGTCTCCGAGAAGACGAGTCGGTAGAGCGGACATGTTCCAAGGCCCTTGGGGCCGCAATCCTACCCTGAGCCCCACGCCAGGTCCCCACCGGCCACGTCTTCAGGTCGTACCGATCGACAAATCGCGGGCCAACGACTCCGACCGCAGTCCTAGCGCGAACGGTTCGCGGTCTGCAGTTCCTTCTCCAGCGCGGTGACTGCCTCGTTGACCCCGTCGCTATCGAGCCTCGTGTCCGCTGGCAAGGCCGGTTTGTGCCCGCGCTTCTCGGTTCCGAGATAGTGGCCGGTGGCGAGATCGAAGTGGAACAGTTCGAACCAGACCCGGACCGGCATGTGCCAGTCATCGCAGCTGAGGCCGTAGAGCACCAGGATCCGCTGCTTGTCCGTGTCGACCACGCGGGCCGGGTGGGGCTGGCACTGGTCGGCGTACCGACCCAGGAAGAACCGCTTGTCGAGCTCCGCTCGTGTGAGCCCCTTGGGACCCTTGGGCGGGCTGAAGATGTTCGCGCCGCGGCTGGCCTCGCCGAGGAGCGCGATCGCCGCCGCCAGGCGTTTCGCCGTTGCGCGGTCCTTGACACGTACCCGGCCGGTGGCGAGCAGCGGGCGCACGACGTGCTGGTGGCCGAACCCGTAGTAGTGCTTGACCTTGTCCTTGGCGAGGTCGTACGAGAGGAGCTGGTATTGGAACCTCTTGGGTGGATTCCCGTGGGCCTTGCCAGCGTGGGCCTTCGCCGGGGCCTTTGCCACCTCCGGTGAGATGTCGAGCTTCGCGAGGTAGAACCGGAAACCCGGCAACGCGGCGAGGCTCGGGTGATCGAGGAGGATGGTTTCGCCGTAGTCGACCCGTCCCCGTCCGAGGTGCGGGATCCTGTTGTCCTCGAGTGTGGCACGTGCCAGGACATCCGCCCTCTGCCGCAGCTTCTCCTCGTCCCCGGCCAGTGGACGTTCCGGGGCGGCGGCGAGTTTCTCCTCCTTGAACGGGGGTGCCATCAACCTGGCAAGGGCCAAGGAGAGGTCCTTGATCCGCTTGCGGTGGAACTCCAGCGACCGCCGCTCGGCGTCGGTCAGCGTGTCGCCCTGACGCTGCTTCTGCTGCAGCTTGCTCACGGCGCCGAGTTCCTGCAGGAACTCCTTGTGCAGTGCGTCGAACGCGGCTTCGTCCGCGGGCGATACTGGACCTCGTTCCGGCGTGGGGAGCGACGTCGGTCTCGAGGCGGGGGGGTCCTGTGCCAGCAGGACGGGTGCGAGGACGATCCACGCACCAGATGCGACCCAGGGGCTGCTCATGGTGCTTTGACGATAACGGGTTGCCGGGACTCCCCACAGCCGCTCCTATGGCGTAGGGACGTGGGGCATGGGAATACCTGGCCCGCGGACCACAGGCAGATTTCCCTGCCAGGCCGAGACTCTTCGGACGGCACGCTCGGGGATGCCGTCGTGGCGTTCTCGGCGCGAGCATGCTGGAGCGCTGCCGGCGGCCCGGCCTACTCGTCGTCCTTCAGGAACAGCCGTTCCGTTGCCGTCCACGCCCCGTTCGGGACCTTCACGTTGACCTGCACGTCGCCCAGTTCGATGTCCTTGCGCCGGCGGGCTTCGCCGACCTGGGGGCGGGACAACGACAGCCGCAGCGGACCGATCTTCTGGTAGTTCTTGAACTCCCACGAAAGCGGTCTGGCACCGGCACGCCGGTAGAAGTCCCAGCGGGTCACGCGGCCCGTGTCGGCCTCGACGTGGAGGACGTACTCGTTGCCAGGCGTGATGCCCGTACCGGGAGCAAACCGGAGACGCAGGCGCTGGATGCTGGCGAGGTCGCCCTCCTGCCGCGGATCGATCGCGAGCGTGACCCCCGGATCCAGGACTTTCAGCGTGACCAGCAGCCAGTAGGTGTCGTTGATCCAGGTGCTTTTCGCCGAGATCCGCGGCGCGTTCCTGTGTGGGCGAGGCGGATGGCGCAGCACGTTCTCGTCCTTGGCAATGTCGAACACCAGGACGTCGAGCGGCGTGCCCAAGGCGACGGGCCGCTTCGGCTTGGGATACTCCACCCGCACCTTCCCGGAGGTGAAGTCCCAGAAGAGGCGATGGCCGTTGAAGGTGAAGACGACGTTGTGGACCTTCGCAAGGCCTTCACTGCCGCCGGCGTACCGGAACACACGTTGTGCGAGGGCCAGGGTCTCTTTCGAGCCCCTGGCCCCCTTGCCCGGGATCACTGCGGCGGCACTCGGGGTGATCGGCTCGGATGTCGCCTTGGTCGCGGGGCGGGACGAGGCCTGCGAGACCGGCCGGCTGTCCTGGGCGGCAAGTGCGCAGGCGAGGGCAACAAGAACGCTGACTGGCAGGAGCACGGAAGCCGGCAGGGCGCTGCGCATGGTGGTCATCATGCGGGAGGCAGCCCTTCGGTCAGCCGACAATCCAGCAGATCGTTGCCCTCACCGGCCCGCCGCCTTCCGAGTCCCTCTCCGCCGTTGTTGCTCAGCAAGATCACGATCCGCCAACCACCGGGTCCACGGTTGTTCCATGGGAGCCGGTGGAAATCGGCGTCATCAGCGTGCGGTCGATGGTTGGTGCTGCTGGCGCAGGTTGCCTACTTGCCCAGGATGATCGTTGCGAAGTCCGAGGTCGTGATCTTGGCCGTATTGGCTTGGGGGTCGATGACGTACCAGTGCGTGAGGATGGTCCCCGAGGTGGCTGTGTTCGGGATGTTGGCTTTGAAGCTCGCCATGCCGCCGGAGTCGGTGGCCGTCGGCACAGGAACCAGAATGTCGTTCCAGATGTAGCAGCTCGGAGTGCCTGGGAAGGGAAACGAGATCAGCTTGGTACCGATCACGAGGAACGCCGGGCTGGTCTTGACGGCACCCGAGAGGTTGATCGCCAGGGCCTTTCCCGGCTGCGGCCACGACGGGTTGGTGCTGATGGTGAGCGTCGTGTTGGCGGAGCTCTGGCAGCCCTGTCCAGCAAACGCGATGTTGCCGTTGTCGAGTACGAAGGCCATGCGACAACCGCTGCCGGTGCCGACGCTGGGGGTGAGGGACTGGTTGGTGGTCCATTGGTAGCGGTATGCACGTGCCAGGGAGCCGGCTCGCGGGAAGTAGAAGTTGCCCGAGTGCTGCGAGGCCTTCCACACGATCACCTCGACGCAGAGGTTGTCCGTGTTGCTCGTCGGCAGGTAGAGGTAGGGGTTCGGCAGGCCGATCCCGCCCCAGACCGAGGCGGGCAGGCCGGTGAAGCGGATCCGCAGCGGGCCCCGGTAGACGGTGGCAGGCTTGGGGTTGTTGGTCGTCCAGTTGGTGGTGGGGGAGCTCAGCTGGGTGATGCCCATCTTGATTTCGATGTCCTCGTAGACCGCTTCCAGGTTGGTGTTGCTGCCGGCCACGAGGATGTCTCGGATCATGGTGATGTTGAGGGTCTTGGTTCCGAACAGGGAGTGCGGAAAGATGGCCTGGTAGCGGATGCCTACGCTTCCCCACGGAAACGCGTTGCGGCTTCCGGACGTGGGGGAGGAGTCGCCGTCCGCATAGACGATGTTCTGGGTCTGTGCGGTGAGGGCTCCCAGAGTGAGGGCCAGAACGGTGACGAGGGTCTTGAGTCGTGTGAGCATGGTCGAGGTCCTTGCTGGCTGGAGACGGGGCGCAGGCATGGAGACAGGGCTACCCCATGAGAGGCGAGGCTGCTGCTCACGTCAAGGCGAGGGAGCCTCGGCAGAGGCCGTCGGCGTCGACAGCTCGCCGTCACGCCGACCTGTCGCCGTGGCGGTAGGCGATGATGTGCGCCTTCTCCACGGTGATCATTC
>QJVU01000640.1 GCA_003235605.1 Planctomycetota bacterium
CGCGAGATCCGACGGGTGTTCGCCAGGCTGGGCTACGCGGTGTTGTCCTTGAAGCGAGTTCGCATCGGCAGTCTTACCCTGCACGGCCTCGGTGTCGGCAGGTACAGGTTCCTCAAGCCCAGGGAGGTACAGGAGGTGCTGAGTGTTGCCGGAAGTGCATGAGGTCCATCTCGACAATGGCTTCCGCGCCCTGCTCGCGGCGCGGCACACCCTGCCGGTCGTTGCCAGCATGCTCTGGTACCGTGTCGGATCGAGGGACGAGGTGGCGGGTGAAACCGGGCTGTCGCACTTCCTCGAGCACATGATGTTCAAGGGCACAGACAAGTACCGAAAGGGCGAGATCGATCTGCTCACGAGTCGCATGGGGGGGAGCAACAACGCCTTCACCGACAACGACGTCACCGCCTACTACTTCTCGCTCGCGGCAGACCGGTGGGAGACCGCCCTGGAGATCGAGGCCAGCCGGATGCGGGATTGCCTCCTCGACGAGGAGGAGTTCGCCGCGGAAAAACAGGTCGTCCTGGAGGAGTTGGCGATGGGCGAAGACGATCCCTGGCGATCCCTCTACCACACGGCGGAATCGCTGGTCTTCCAAGTGCACCCCTATCACCACCCCATCATCGGCTGGCGCGGCGACCTGGAGCGCCTACCGGTCCAGACCATGCGTGACTACTACCAGCGCAACTATGGGCCGGACCGCGGGTTCCTGGTGGTGCTGGGAGACATCGACGTACCGCGCACCGAGTCACGGATCCGGGAGCTGTTCGGACCGATCCAGGCGACGGGTTTGCCACGCCGCGATGTGCTGCAGGAGCCGCCTGCGCGGGGGGAGCGCCGCTGCATTTTCAAGTTCCCCGGCCAGATCACGCGCATGGCGGCCGCGTTCCGGACGTGCCGGGTGGGGGAGGACGACGACTTCGTGTTGGATGTCCTCAGCACGGTGCTGGGCACCGGTAGGAGCAGCCGCCTCTACAAGCGTCTGGTGCTGGAGGAGGAGCTGGTCACCGAGGTGTGGGTGATGAACGAGACCCGCTGCGACCCCGGGGTGTTCTGGATTACAGGCGAGCTGCGGGAGCACGCCGACCCCGTCAGGGTGGAGGCCGTGCTCAGGGAGGAGATCGACAAGATCGTCAGCCGGGGCGTCACCGCAGGCGAGCTGAAACGTGCACGGGCACAGCTTCGATCCGGCTTTCTGTTCGAGGATGAGACTGCGCGGGATGCTGCGATGAAGATCGGCCGCTTCGAAGCCATGTCCGTCAAGGGTTACCGCCAGTTGGCGGACGTGCCGCGGGTGTTCGATACCGTCACCAATGCCGGCCTCAGGCAGGTGGCAGCGCGCTACCTCAGGGCTGATGCGTGGAACATCGCTTGGTCGTTGCCCATGGAAGAGCACGACAAGAAAAAGCGCGACAGCCAGACGAAGACCAGAAGCAAGAAGACCAGAAGCAAGAAGAGCAAGAGCAAGAAGGGCAACAGGAAGAGCAACGAGAAGGAGAGAAAGAAGAAGGAGCGGGCAAAGCAGCGATGACGGTGCAGCTCGAGATCGGCGAGCGTCGGTTGCAGAACGGTTTGACCCTGCTGGCTGTCCAGAACCCGGGAGTGGAGACCTTTGCCGCGGGGGTGGTGTTGGACGTGGATCTCCGCGACGAGGCCGAGGGCGAAGAGGGCCTTGCCAACTTGCTGGGCAGCTGCCTCGAGGAGGGAACCATGAAGCGGTCGGGAGAGCAGCTGGCGGAGGCCATCGACGGTCTCGGTGGCACCCTGACCGGCAGCGCTTCGGGTGGCTCCGTGCAGTGCCCAGCCACCGAGAGCCGAAAAGCGCTGCGCCTGCTCGCAGAGATGGTGCGGGAGCCTGCGCTGCCCGCCCGGGGCGTCCGACGGGTGCGCGAGGAAGTGCTGAGCGAGATACGCGCGCAGCTGGATGACCCCCAGGTTGTGGCGAGCAAGCGGTTCCGCAAAGAGGTCTACGGTGATCACCCGTACGGACGTCCCGCCCGCGGGACGCTCGCCAGCGTTGCGGGCTTCGGCCCGAGAGACCTGCGGCGCTTCCACCGGCGGTGGTTCCGGGGGGCCGGTGGCTACGTTGCTGCGGCGGGACCCGAAGGGCCCGAGGGCACGCTCGACATGCTGGCGGCGACCTTTGGCGGACTCGATGGCATTCGTGCGCAACACCACCGCCCCAAGCCGCCTGCCATGCCCGCATGCGTGCGCGACATCCATGTCCCCATGAAGCGTGAGCAGGTACACGTCTACCTGGGCCATCCTGGGGTCCGGAGGGAGAACCCGGACTTCTACACGCTGCTGGTGATGGACCACATACTGGGCTCCGGACCCGGTTTCACATCACGGATCTCGAAGCGGCTCCGCGACGAAGACGGGCTGTGCTACAGCGTCCATGCCGGCATCACCGCGTCGGCCGGCGAGGAGCCCAGCTGCTTCGCCGCCTACATTGCGACCTCGCCGGAGCATCGCCGGAAGGCCATCGACGGGTTCCTGGAGGAGATCCATCGGATCCGTGAAGAACCGGTGTCGCAGGAAGAGCTCCACGACGTGCAGGAGTACCTGACCGGGAGCTTCGTGTTCGCACTGGAGCGGAACACGAACCTGGCCAACTTCGCGATCCGCGCCAAGCGGTTCCACCTCGGCTTTGACTACGTGCACCGCTATCCGTTGCTGATCCGCTCGATCACGGTCAATGATGTCAGGGACGCCGCGCGTCGCTACTTGTATCCCGACAAGGTCGTGATCGTGAGCGCAGGCGCGAGCTGACAGTCCCGAACTGATTCATCCCGGGGTCAGACCGAAGTCCTCAGGGCGGTGGATGGCTTGACGGAAGATGTAATTCATGATCGGCAGGCCGAGGACCAGGCCCCAGACCCCGAACAGCGTGCCGCCGACGGTCAGGATGATCAGCACCAGGACCGCGTTCATGCGCAGGTGGTGCCCGTAGATCTTGGGGTTGAGAAAATAGGCCTCGATGAAGTGGATGAGGAGGATGAGACCGATGGCGATCAACATGAGGCCGATGCCGCTCTGTTGCAGTGCAACCAGGCAGATCGGCACCGAGCTGATGAATACGCCGGCGACAGGAATGAAACTGCAGAAGAAAACGATCGTGCAGAGGAATGCCAGAGCCGGCAGGCCCATGAAGTAGATGCCGATGCCGGTCAGGATCGTGTTGGTTATGGCGATGAACAGCTGTGCCTCGAGTGCGCGGCCGACCACCTTGCCGAAGTCGCGGATGTTCTCGGCCACCTCGCTGTAGATGAAGCCTATCTTGGTGTTGGCCAACCCCGTGGTTTGCCTGGTCAGCCTCGGCAGATCCAAGACGATCAGGAACGAGAAGAGCAGGGATAGGAAGAACGACGTGACGATGCCCCAGACGACGCCGATTGCACGAGTCAGCCTGTCGATGGCGTTCTTGAGGCTGTCTTTCGGCTCCTTCGATTTCTCGCCGAGCATGGCGGCGATCAGGGGCTGCAGGATCGGCGCCTGCTTCTCCTGGGGCCGGGAGTCGGGGTCTTGGCTGTTGTCTCCGTGGTCCCGCTTTCCGTTGCCTCCCGGCCCACTCGCTTCGCCTGTCCCCTTGGCACTGGTGCGCTGTTGCAACTCCAGGAGATCCTTCAGCCATGGCTTGTCTGCGGCCAACTTGTGGATGGCCTTGTCGGCGTCCTTGAGGTACGTCTGGTAGTTCGTCAGCAGGTCGTCGACCTGGTCCTGCAGCTTCGGGCCAACGAAATACCCGGTGCCGACGATTGCGCCCAGGAGGAGCACGAACACCAGGATCACACGAAGTATCCGGCTCTGGATCCGGTTCCTCAGAGCCTCCGATCCGTGTTCCTGGACGTAGGCGAAGACGAAGGTGAGGAAGATCAACAGAAAGAAGGGCTGCAGGATGTAGATGATCCCGATCAGCAGCCCCCACACGAAGGTCCGGGTGCCCAGCGAGAAGATGCGATCCCACGGGGCGGACAGCTTCTGGAACTCCTGGGCCTTTGGCATCCCGTCTTTCTATCGAAAGCCCGCGGGTTGCAGGCAAAGTGTCGGAGGGTTTTTGCGGTTTTGCTGGCTAGCAGCAGCTCGTCGATCCGTTGGTGGTGGCGTCGTAGTCTTGTCCCTTGGTCTCTCTGGGTTTGCGCACGGTGGCGCCCCGGCAATCGAAGACTCGCGCCGCCTCCCGAGGCACCTCGGTGAGAGGTTCCACCGGCAGGAACATACCGGCATAGGGCTCTTTCTGCAGCAAGTTGTAGACCTTGTCGCACACCGCCATCCGCTGGCCGCGCACGAACACGTGTCCATCGTCGTCGTGCACCCGGCTGAACGGGCCCGTGTAGATCAAAGCCTGGTTGCGCTCGAGGCACGGGCCCTCCTTGCCCTTGAATGCCTGCACGATCACGGCTCGGAACTCGATGCCGTTCACGGTGCGCCAGGGCTTCTCCTGACGGCTCTTGATCTCCGCACCATGAAACCCGGCCTTCACGAAGGCCTCCAGGAACAGGTCCTCCCGGTAGGCGCCACTGATACAGCCCGACCAGAGCTCCGGGTCGTCCTGCATCTCCTGGGGGATGTCCTCGTCCGCGACGATATCGCAGATGGCGGCGCGACCGCCGCGTCTGAGTACGCGGTAGATTTCGTGGAAGAGCTGCTCCTTGTCTTCCGGACGCACCAGGTTCAGCACGCAGTTGGAGAGGACCAGGTCCACGGACTCATCCGGGACCATGGGTTGCTCCCGCCGTAGCTGATCTTCCCGCTGCCGCAGCCGGAGCCAAGCCTCGGCCCCGCCCACAGGATTCTGCCCAAGCTCCTGTTCCAGCACCCCCAGGTCCAGCTTCAGATCCTGGATCATGCCGCGATGGAACGTGACGTTGTCGTAGCCCACCTTTTCGGCGA
>QJVU01000162.1 GCA_003235605.1 Planctomycetota bacterium
GGACGGCCTGTTATCTGGCGCTCGGCGTCCCCGCCGTGGTCCAGGATACCGGTTTTCCCGAGATCATGCCCGTCGGCCGAGGGGTCATCGCCTTCAAGGACACTGCGGAAGCCGCTGCCGCGGTCAACGAGATCGCGGCGGATCCCGTGTCACATTCAGAGGCGGCAAAACAGTTCGCCGCCGATCATCTCGCACACGACAAGGTGCTACCCGACCTCCTGGACCGCGCGCTTGCCCGGGACAGTCGTCGGGAGGGAGTCTCCTCATGAGGGTGTTGGTTGTCGGTTGGTTCAGCTTCGAGGGAATGGGTGCTACGGCAGGGGACCTGCACGCCAGGGATGTGGTGAGCAGTTGGCTGAACAGAGCGAACTGTCCCCATGACGTCGTCGTCGCCTGGCCGTTCACCGATGGAATCACGTGGCCATCCATCCGGCCGATCGACTACACGCACTTCGTGTTCGTCTGCGGTCCGTTCGGTGAGGATCACACCACCAAGGAACTGCTGAAACGCTTCGAGCACTGCGTCAAGATCGGCATCAACGTGTCCATGCTCCAGGAGCTCGACGACTGGAACCCGTTCGACCTGCTGCTGGAACGCGACAGCAGCGAGAAGTCCAACCCTGACCTTTCGTTGCTGTCCCAAAAGAAACCGGTTCCGGTCGTGGGAATGGTGCTGGTGAAGCCGCAGTCGGAGTACGGCAAGCGCAAGCGCCACAAGAAGGCGACCCAGGCACTCCAGGGGATCCTGGATGAGCGCGAAGCGGCCATGGTGCGCATCGATACGCGCCTGGACGAGAACTCCACGGGGCTTCGCACAGCTGCCGAAGTCGAGTCGCTGATTGCCCGCATGGACGTCGTGCTCACGACCCGCCTGCATGGCATCGTGCTCGCTCTCAAGAACGGAATCCCGGCGCTGGCCATCGACGCCATAGTCGGAGGGGCCAAGGTGCGTCGCCAGGCCGAGTCTCTCGGTTGGCCGATCTGCTTCGACGTCGAGAAGCTGGACCCGAAGGAGCTGCTCGAAACCTTTGACTGGTGCCTGACTGCGGAGGCTCGCAACAAGGCCCGCGCCTGTGCCGAGGCCGCCGCGCTGAAGCTCGCCGAGGTCGAGCGGACCTTCCTCGAGTTCATGGCCGAGTCCCGCTCGGTGACGAAGCCCTGATACATGGCGATACATGGCGCGCATCGTCCTCGCCTCCTACATGATCAGGTATCCCCTCGGCGGGATGATGTCGTGGGTGCTTCAGTACTTGAGCGGCTTCGTGGCGCTGGGCCATGAGGTCTGGTTCGTGGAGCAGGCCAGCGGCCATGGCGAGTGCTACGACCCGTTGCGGAACGTGACCGGCGACGACTGTAGCCACGGCATCAAGGCCGTGAGCGAAGCGCTCGAGAGTCTTGGCATGGCGGATCGCTGGTGCTTTCGCGACGTGAACGGAGACTACCATGGCGCCAGCCGATCACGGATCGCTGAAGCGCTGCGCACCGCGGATGTGTTCTTCGACATGGGGAGCCATGGCGCCTGGCTCGAGCAGGCGTCGGGTGCCGGCTGTCGGGTCTGGATCGACGGCGAGCCCGGCTTCACCCAGATGCGGATGCAGATGCGCGTCGACAAGGGCGGGGAGCCGCTGCCCTACGACCGCTGGTACACCACGGGCCGCAACATCCCGGCCGGTACCGCCAACGTCCCGAACGGCAACCGGGCCTGGCACCCGATCTTTCACCCTGTGGACGTCGAGCGCGTCACCCGCTCTCCGTTGCCGACGCACCCTGACGCCGCGTTCACGACCGTGATGAACTGGCAGAGCTCCAAGCCGCTGCGCTTCGAGGGCCGTGTCTATGGTTACAAGGACATGGAGTTCGAGAAGTTCGAGAGCCTTCCCCGACGGGTGAGCGTGCCGTTGGAGCTGGCTGCCGCCAAGGCGCCGTCATCACGTCTCCGGCAGCAGGGTTGGCGGGTGACGCTGGGCAGGCAGCAGACTGTCTCGCTGGCCAGCTTCTTCGACTACGTTCGTGCCTCCCGTGGCGAGTTCAGCGTCTGCAAGAACGGTTTCGTAGCAACCAACAGCGGTTGGTTCAGCGACCGGAGCGCGGTCTACCTGGCCAGCGGCCGCCCGGTCGTCCAGCAGGAGACCGGTTTCTCCGCACACCTGCCCTGCGGGGAGGGCTTGTTCGCCGTACGAGACGTGGACGACGCGGCCGCGGCCATCGAAGCGATCCAGACCGACCCGGAGCGCCATGCCCGCGCCGCCCGAGAGATTGCATGCGAGCACCTGGATGCCAAGAAGGTGCTGGGCAAGGTGCTCGAGGAGATCGGCGCAGATGGTCGATGAGCCCGGGGGGAGGGCCGGCCGCAACGATCCGCTCCGCGTGCTGGTATTGGGCTATGTGGTTCGCTTCCCGTTGGGTGGCATGACCTGGCACTATCTCCACTACGCCCTCGGCCTCCTGGAAATGGGTCACGACGTCTACTTTCTCGAGGACAGCGACGACTACCGGGAGTGCTGCTACGACCCCACCCGCTCTGTCAGCGATCCCGACCCGACCTACGGCATCGGTTACGCGACATCGGTCTTCGATCGCGTCGGGATGGGGAACCGCTGGGCGTACTACGATGCACATCGCGGCAGGTGGCTGGGACCCTGCGCGGACGGCGTGGCGGAGATCATCGCCACCGCCGACCTTCTCCTGAACGTGTCCGCCAGCAACCCCCTCAGACCATGGCTGATGGAAGTCCCGGTCAGGGTGATGATCGACACCGATCCGGCCTTCCAGCAGGTCCGGCAGCTCACGGTGCCGGCGCGAAGAGAGCTGGCGCTGCGGCACAATCGCTTCCTCAGCTTTGGAGAGAACATCGAAGCGGGCCGCGCCGAGCTTCCCGATGACGGCCTGGCCTGGAAATCCACCAGGCAGCCCGTCGTGCTGAGCCACTGGCAGCCAGCGGCTCCGGATCCGCGGGGACCGTTCTCCACCGTCATGCAATGGGACAGCTACCCCAGCCGCGACTTTGGCGGCCGGCGATACGGCATGAAGTCGGAGTCGTTTGGTCCGTACATCGACCTGCCGGCCAGGACACGCGCCGATTTCGAGGTGGTGTTGACCGGACCCAATGCACCGACGCACAGGTTCAGGGAGTTGGGTTGGAGGCTCGCCGACGGCTATCGGACAACCCGCGATCCATGGACCTACCAGGAGTTCCTGCGGAGATCGAAGGCCGAATTCAGCGTCGCGAAGCAGGGCTATGTGGCCAGCCGCTCGGGATGGTTCAGCGAGCGGAGCGCCTGCTACATGGCGAGCGGCCGACCGGTGCTGGTGCAGGACACCGGTTTCTCCGATTGGCTTCCCACCGGACTGGGGGTGGTGCCCTTCAGTTCTCCCGACGAAGCGGTGGAGGGAGTGATGGACATCCAAGGCCGCTACCCGGAGCACTGCCGCGCTGCCCGAGAGCTCGCCGCTGAGTACTTCGAAGCCAAGAAGGTCCTGAGCCAGATCCTGGCGAGGATCTGAGGCTCTCCCGAGGAACTCGGGCAACCGACCTCCTCCTACCGGGCACGCCGGTTCGGCCCTGGGGGAGTGCTCCCCAATGCTGCCTGGAAGAACCCACAGAGGGTGAGCTCGAACCGCTCGCCTTCAACGACCCATGGGGTGACGTGCCTGCCACCCTCGACCGGGTAGAAGGTCTTGGGCTCCCGGGCCAGATCGTAGAGCTCCTTGCCGAGCCGGAAGGGGACGATCTGGTCGTGGGTGCCGTGAATGACGAGGAGCGGCCTGGGCGGCAGGTCGCCGAGGGCGTCTTCCGGGTCGAAGCCGTCGGAGACCAGCCAGGACACGAGACAGCTCAAGGCAGGTGCCGCAGCTCGGGCAGCAGCCCGGTAGGAAGGGAACGTGGCCTCCACCACAACGGCCTTCACCTGCGGCCGCGCGGCTGCGGCCGGGATTGCCACCGCCCCTCCCAGGCTGTGGCCGAACACGACCACGCGCCCGGGGTCGCGGGCCAGGGCGAAGTCGACGGCGGCGACCGTGTCTGCGACCGTGCCGGCGCGGGTCACCTCGCCTTCGCTCTGGCCGTAGCCGCGGTAGTCGAACAGCAGCAGGTTGAAGCCCCTCCGGGGCAACCACGCCACCGCGCCCACGTGGTCGGTGATGTTGCCGTGGTTGCCGTGGCAGTACACCACCGTGCCCCTGGGCTCGGCGATGTCCGTGGCCGGCGCCCACCAGCCATGCAGCCGGGTGCCGTCCCTGGCCCGGAAGTGCACCTCCTCGACGGTGAGGCCGTACTGGTCCGGTGTCGCGTGGATCGCTTCGCCGGGGTAGTAGAAGAGACCGTCCGCCGAGCAGGCACCCATCACCACCACGACCAACAGGGTCGCGAGCAGCACCAGGAGCCAGGACCTAGCCCGCATCGTCGAGTGCCTGAGGGTTCACGAGGTTGGGTGGTTGTCTCCCCGCCAGCACCGCCAGGATGTTCTCTGCTGCCAAGGTACACATCCTGGTTCGGGTGGCGACCGAGGCGCTGCCCACATGGGGGAGGAGCACGACGTTCTCGAGCTCGAGCAGGCGTGGCTCCACCACCGGCTCTGCCTCGAACACGTCCAGGCCGGCGCCGGCAATGATGCCCTTGTCCAGGGCCGTGGCCAGGGCGACCTCGTCCACGATCGGGCCGCGCGCTGTGTTGATCAGGAAGGCGGTGCTCTTCATCGCGGCCAGTTGCTCCTCGCCGATCAAGTGGTGGGTGTCGCTCGTGGCAGGGACGTGCAGGCTCACGAAGTCCGACCGCGCCAACAGGTCTTCGAAGGACACCTGCGTGGCGCCCAGCTCCTGCTCCTGTCGGGGAGCGAGGCGCATTGTGTCGCAGTAGAGGATCTCCATGCGGAACCCCGCCGCG
>QJVU01000723.1 GCA_003235605.1 Planctomycetota bacterium
AGGTCTGCAGCAGCTGCCGGACGGAAACGCCCTTCGCACTTCTGCCCAAAGAGAACCGCGCCGTGCATGGAACGGGCCTGGACAACTGCTCCATCGCCCCCGAAAAAAGCCTGCCGGAGGTTCCCCATGGATCCTTCAGGAAGTCAGACAAGAACGACCGTCTTCCACGACCACCACGTTTCCCTCGGTGCCGAGATGGTGGAGTTCGGTGGTTGGGAGATGCCGATCTACTATCCGACCGGGATCGTGAAGGAGCACCTCGCGACCCGTAAGCACGTCGGCCTCTTCGATGTCTCGCACATGGGGCGCTTCAGGGTGCGTGGTGGCCCGCAGGCTTTGAGGTTCCTGCAACACGCCCTGACCAACAACGCCGAGGCACTCGACCCCAGGGCGGTCGGGGCGCAGTACACTTTCATACCCAACCGCACTGGCGGCGCGATCGACGACGCCTACCTCTACCGCTTCGTGCATGACGATTACCTGCTGGTGGTCAACGCCGCCAACCGCGAGAAGGACTGGGAACACCTCCAGACGCTGGCGCAGGACTTCGAAGGAGTGGAGATGACCGACGACACCTTCGGGCTCGTCATGTTGTCGCTGCAGGGACCGGAGTCGCGCGCTCTCCTGGAGAGAGTGCTGCAGGCAGGTTCACTCCCCGAGACCGTGCGCAACGCCGTGTCCCGGGCGACGATCTGCGAGGCAGAGGTGATGTTGTCCCGCACCGGCTATACCGGGGAGCCCCTGTGCTTCGAGCTCTTCATGCCGAGCGAAGCGGGCCCGCGGATCTGGGAGCGGCTCGTTGCCGAGGGGGCGGTACCCGTGGGGCTTGGAGCCCGTGACACCCTGCGCCTGGAAGCCGGCATGCCGCTCTATGGCCACGAGCTGGGGATGGACCACGATGGCCGGGAGATCCCGGTGATGGCCTGCCCGCTGGCCCGGTTCGCGGTGAGCTTCTCGCCACTCAAGGGTGAGTTCATCGGCAGGCCGGAATTGGTCCGCCAACACACCGCCCTCAAGAAGATCCTCACCCGTGACTACTCGGAGCTCGAGGCCTTGCCGCATCGGATCCAGAACGTGGCCGTGGCTGGACGCGGGGTGGCACGCGAGGGTGCCAAGGTATGGCGCGATGGCAAGCCCGCAGGCTACGTGACCAGCGGCACCATGGTTCCCCTCTGGAGCGTCGAGGGCGAGGGCCTCGAGTCCGCGCTGACCGAAGAACATGGGCTGCGCTCCATTTGCATGGCCCTGATCGACAGCGACATCGTCGAGGGTGACAAGCTCGTCCTGGAGATCCGCGGCCGCAAGGTGGACGCGGTGGTGGTGCCCTACCACCTGCGGAGCGATGCGCCGCCCTACGCCAGACCCATCGTGTTCGACCACGAGAAGCCCACGGAAGAGAGCCGTGCCGGGGCAAAGACCGATCGGGTCAGACAGCTGCTGGACGAGGCCCTCGCCAACACTGCGTGGCGACAACGGGACTGCATCAACCTCATCCCCTCGGAGATGACCCTCTCGCCGATGGTCCGGCTGTTGTCGGTCATGGATCCGGCCTTCCGCTACGCCGAGCACCGCAAGGCGGAGGCCTTCTACGACGCGGACATCTTCTACTACCAGGGAACGGACTTCATCCGCAGCGTCGAGCGCCGGCTCGAACAGGAACTGAGAGCATTCCTCGGCTGCAAGACGGTCGAGACACGCCTGATCAGCGGACAGATGGCCAACACCGCTGTCTTCAGCGCGATGGTCGACTACCTCAACCGCACCGATCGGAAGAGCGAGCCGCGCCGCATGCAACGGGTGATGAACAACCACATCGGCAAGGGCGGACACCTCAGCGCCCAGCCCATGGGCGCGCTCAAGGACTATGTCGCCCGGGACCCGCACACCGAACGACCGGCGGTGGTCAACTTCCCGGTGCTTGCCGACAACCCCTACAAGACCGACGTGCCGGCCACGCTGGAGCTGATCGATGAGTTCCGCCCGGAGCTGATCATCCTCGGCAAGAGCATGGTGTTGCACCGCGAGCCAGTGGCCGAGATCCGCCGCTTCCTCGAAGACCAGAAGCTGTCCACGGTGGTGATGTACGACATGGCCCATGTCCTGGGGCTCGTGGGCCCGCACTTCCAGGAGCCGTTCGCCGAGGGCGCGGACCTGGTCACCGGCTCCACGCACAAGACCTACTTCGGCACGCAACGGGGTGTGGTGGGCAGCCGCTTCCACGAAGGAACGGAGCGCTACGAGCTCTGGAAGTCACTGGTCTCGAGAGCCTTCCCTGGGTCGGTGTCCAACCACCACCTCGGCACGCTGCTCGGGCTGCTGATGGCTGCCTACGAGATGAACCACTTCAAGGCAGAGTACCAGCCCAAGGTGCTCGCCAACGCCAAGGCCTTCGCCAGGGGTCTGCAAGAGCAGGGTCTTCATGTCGCCGGCGATCCGGACATCGACTTCACCGAGACCCACCAGGTGATCGTCGAAGTCGGCTACGGCAAGGGACCGGAGATCGCCGCCCGCCTCGAGGACAACAACATCGTCTGCAACTATCAGGCAGGCGCCCGGGAGGAGGGTTTCACGGCGGCTGGAGCCCTGCGCCTCGGAGTGGCGGAGATGACCAGGTTCGGGATGGGGGCTCGAGACTTCCGGGAACTGGCTTCGTTGATCGCGGATGTCGTGCAGCGGAACGCACGGGTCGCGGACAAGGTCAAGTCCCTGCGCAGCAGGTTCCTGGAGCTCGACTACTGCTTCCCGGCCGAGGAATACGGTGAGGTCATGGGGCGGCTGCGAAGCCTCTTGTAGGCCTCAGCCCAGATGTCAGGTAGCGCTCGGGTGTATCGCAACTCCAGGTATCGCGGAATGTCGAAACGGTCAGTCGGGTCATCGAAGACCGTTGGACCAGTACCTCCCAGAATCGCTTGCGCAGTACACCAGTTGCGATCGCAACGCGAACAGTCTAGCTGTTCGGGTCCGGGGGCGGAGGCGGAATCAACCCCTCCCGCATCAGCAGGTGGGTGTGCTCGCGCGCCTGGCGGATGCGGTCGGTCGCAGCTCGGTGGAGGCCATCGGCGGAAACCGCGAGCGCGGCCAGACCCTGCTCCTGGGCCTTTCGCGCGGCCGCCACCGCCACCGCGGCAAACACCTCCCACTCGTCCATCCGCGGCAGGATGTTCTCCGGCCCGATCCCCCGCTGCTCGGCAAAGGCCGCCAGTTCGGCGGCAGCGGCCATGGCCATCTCGTCGCTGATGGTGCGCGCCCGCACGTCGAGGGCGCCCCGGAAGATGCCCGGAAAGCCCAGGGAGTTGTTCACCTGGTTGGCAAAGTCGCTGCGTCCGGTGCCCACGATCCTCGCCCCCGCCTCCTTGGCTTCCCAGGGCCAGATCTCGGGGATCGGGTTCGCGCAGGCAAAGACGATCGGGTCACGCGCCATCTCCCGGATCGCGGCAGGCGGGATCACGCCCGGCCCTGGCGTAGAGAACGCCACGCAGGCATCGGCGCCCCGCAGCGCCTCCCGCACGCCGCCGGTGACGTTGTCGGCATTGCTCGTCTGGCAGATCTGCCACTTGTCGGCAAACTCCTCCTGCTGGGCCTCCAGGTCCTGACGACCCTTGTGCAGGATGCCCCGGCTGTCGCAGGCCACGATGCTGGCAGGATCTGCTCCCTGGGCCACCAGCATCCGGTAGGTGGGGACGTTGGCGGCGCCGACCCCGACCAGGGCGACCCTGATCCGGCGCAGATCCTTTTCCACGACCTTGAGCGCGTTGAGCAGGCCCGCCAGCAGGACGGTGGCAGTGCCCTGCTGGTCATCGTGCCAAACCGGGACACCGATCTCCGTGCGCAGGGTCTCGAGGATCCGGAAGCACTTGGGCTGGGCGATGTCCTCCAGGTTGATGCCGCCGAAGGAGGGTTCCAGGGCCTTGACGATGTCTATGAGGCGGTCGGGATCGGCGGCACGCAGGCAGAGAGGTACCGCGTCCACGCCGCCCAGATACTTGAACAGCAGCGCCTTGCCCTCCATGACCGGCATACCCGCCTCCGGCCCGATGTCGCCGAGGCCGAGCACGCGGGTGCCGTCCGAGACGATGGCCACCGAGTTGGCCTTGTTGGTGTGCTCGTAGACCAGTTCAGGTTCCTCGTGGATGGCCCTGCAAGGGGCAGCCACCCCCGGCGTGTACCAGATCCCGAAGTCGGAAAAGTCACGGATCGGGCACTTGGGTGCGATCTGCACCTTGCCTCGGTAGAAGGAGTGCAGGCGCATCGCGGCCTCGGCGGGCTGGCGTGCCTTCGAGAGTTGCTCTTCATGGGTCGGGGTCGACATAACAGCCATCCTACGCCGGCCGCCGTCGGGTGGGAGGCCAGGAATCCCCCTGACGTGGCGTGGGGTGCTGCCCCATATTCCCCGTCGCGCGCCAGACCCTTGCAGGCACGGCGCGCATGGGACCCTGCACGTGCTTGTCAAACAAGCGATGCTTGCCAACCCTGTCCTGGTCAAGCCGGAGATCTCGGTCTACGAGTTCGTTCCGCCGCAACTGTCCATCTTCAAGCACGCGCGCCTTCAGCCAGTCGCTGACCGCACGGCGCAACACGCCGTCGGGTACCGCTGATGCTGCTACATCTGGTAGCGCGTGATGGGCCAGAGCGCGTAGCTCTGTTGGCTCCAGCCGGTCGCACTGCTGTTGTCCCAGTAGTGGAGGTAGTTCTTCATCTGGAACCGCGGCGCGGGAGGCAGCCGCGAGATGCTTGCCCTAGTGAGGGCGAACTCCCTGGTCTTGCTGTCGGTCCAGGCTCCCTGGACCGCCACCTTCAGACCTGCGGCCTTGGTGAACATCGGGATCCGCAGGCCGTTCGGACCGGGCAGCCTGCCGCTGTCGGCGCTGAAATTGGAGGTTG
>QJVU01000061.1 GCA_003235605.1 Planctomycetota bacterium
GGGTGAGAAGTGGTACTCTCCCGGCTATCCACCCGCCCCACCGTCCACCGCAGCCGAAAGGAGCGCCGGTTGTGACTCTCCCACCCCCTCTCGCTCTCGCCTCCCGACTCTTCGTCTCCTCCTGCCTGGTCCTGACCCTCACCAACGCTGCGGCCGCCCAGTTCGTGAACTTCGAGAGCCCGCAGGTGCGGCCCGTCGCGATCTCCCAGGATGGGTCGCGGCTCTTCGCGGTCAACACCGCTGACAACCGGCTGGCGGTTTTCTCCCTGGCACAGCCCGCGGCGCCGGTGCTGCTGAAGGAGATCCCGGTGGGGTTGGAGCCGGTCTCGGTCGCGATCCGGAGCAAGGACGAGGTCTGGGTGGTGAACCACGTCTCCGACTCGGTCAGCGTGGTGAACGTGGCCCTGGGGGCGGTGATCGACACCATCCAGGTGGGGGACGAGCCAGGGGACGTGGTGTTTGCCGGCAACCCCCTGAGGGCGTTCGTATCCACATCCACTGCGCGCCAGGTGCAGGTCTTCGATCCGGGCACCCGTGCCCAGGTGGGCTCCGTGAGCGTGTTCGGGGACGACCCGATGGCGCTCCTGGCCAGCGGCGACGGCAAGACCGTCTGGGTGGCGATCCACCGGTCCGGGAACCGCACCACCATCGTCCCCTACACCATTGCGCCGCCGCCGCCCAAGCCAACCAACACATCGCTGCCGAACGCGCCGGCCCAGGGGATCATCGTCGACAGCGAGGACACCAACTGGAAGAGCAAGCTGAACGTCACGCTGCCCGACTACGACGTGGTGGAGATCGATGCAGCCACGCTGTCCGTGCGCCAGAACTACTCAGCGGTAGGCACCATCCTGTTCAACATGACCTTGCGGCCTGGCACCAACGAGTTGTGGGTAGCCAACACCGAGTCCATGAACAAGGTGCGCTTCGAGACGATGCTCAAGGGTCACGTCATCGACAGCCGGGTCACCCGCATCACCATGGGGACGTCACCCACGGTGACGGCCGTCGACCTGAACCCGGGAATCAACTACTCCACGTTTCCGAACAACCAGGCGCTCTCCACGGCGCTCTCCCAGCCCACGGACATCGTCTTCGATCCCAGCGGGAAGACCGGCTACGTTGCGGCCTTCGGCACCGATCGGATCGGCGTGATCGATGCCCAGGGCAAGGTGCTGAACCGCATCGAGGTGGGCAACGCCTCCGGCACCACGACTGCCCCGCGCACCAAGCGGGGACCCCGCGGCCTGGCGCACCATCCCAGCCAAGGCCTGCTCTACGTCCTGAACCGGATCTCCAACAGCATCTCCGTCGTGGACACGACCCAGTCGAAGGTCCTGCTCGAGGTGTCGATGTTCGACGCGACGCCCAAGGTCATCCGCGAGGGAAGGGGCTTCCTCTACGACGCCAAGCTCTCGGGCAACGGCACCATGGCCTGTGCCTCCTGCCACATCGACGGCCGCCACGATGGCCTGGCATACGACCTGGGCGATCCCGGCGGGCAGATGTTCAACGTCGGCGTGGGGCAGCTACACCCGATGAAGGGCCCGCTGCTGACCCAGACCCTGCAGGGGCTCAAGGGGGAGCGGCTGCTGCACTGGCGCGGTGACAAGTTGGAGGGCTCTGGCGGCCAGCCGCCTGCCTTGGCGGCCTTCAACCCGGCTTTCGTGAGCCTGTTGGGCAAGAGCCAGCTCACCTCCGCGGACATGGATGCCTTCACCCAGTTCGTGCAGAGCATCTTGTTTGCCGGCAACCCGAACCGGAACCTGGACGACACGCTGCCTGGTACCCCGACGGGGTCCAGCCCCAAGGACGGCCACACGATCTTCACCAACAAGTACGTCGCCAACTCCGGGACGTTCCGCTGCTCGGACTGCCACCAGGTCCCGACCGGGAGCAACTCGTTCTACGCGGCCGGCCTCACCGGCCAGCTGATGAAGGTGGTACAGCTGCGGGGGCTCTACAAGCGCACCGGCCGCATGCCGTCGACCCAGGGGCGCACCTCGGGCTTCGGCTATGGCAGCGATGGCTCCCACGACGACATCGTGTCCTGGACCTCGTCGTCGCGGTTCTCGGGACTCAACGCGACGGAGAAGACCGCCCTGCATGCCTTCATCATGGCGTTCCCCGGCGCCGTGACCCGGGCCGTGGGCTATTCCCGGACGGCGACCGCGGCCAACTTCCAGTCCACCCCGGTCCAAAACGACCTGAACCTGCTGATGGCCGAGGCCAGCAAGGTGATCCCCACCTGCGACCTGGTGGTGAAGGGCTACCTGGACGGCCGGCAGGCGGGCTTCGTCTACAACGCGGCCAACAAGAGCTTCGATCGTGACCGGGCGGGTCTTGCTGCCATGACCCTGCAGGGTCTCGGCACGGCGCTCGCGAACCAGACGGGCTCCGTCCTCACGTTCATGGGAGTGCCCCGGGGCACCGGCCAGCGGCTGGGGGTGGACCGGGACGGCGACACGGTCCTGGACGGGGACGAGGGTCTGCTCCAGTACGGGACCCCGACCCCCACCTGCGCCACCGTGCTCCGCATCGATGGCAACTCCCCGCCGCAGGTGGGCAACAGCCAGTTTGCCGTCGTGGTGGAGGGTGCCCCGGCCAACGCCACAGGCTGGCTCCTGATCTCGGCGAAGCGGGCCAACACGCCACTTCTCGACCTCCTGCTGCTGGTGGACACGAACGTGGGGCTGCTGTTGCCGATCCAAGTGGACGGGCTTGGTGGCCTGGCGTTCCGCGTGCCGGTACCCAACGACACCAAGTTGATCGGCGCAACAGCCGACTTGCAGTCCGCCCTGAACGCTCCCTGCGGCGTCCTCGGCGTGGCGGCCTCCAATGGCCTGGAGATCAAGGTCGTGAAGTAACCAAGTCTACGTCGTCTCTCAATACCATGCGCTACACCATCCCTCTCGCTTTGTCGTTCGTGGCTCTGTCCATGCCCGCTGTCGCCCAGACGACCTACAAGCTCAATCCCACCGACAGCGTGTCCGTCGCACCGAACTCCACGACTATCTGGAGCGACAACCGCCACCGCGCCTACACAGGCTCCGGCACGAACCCCCTGGACATACACGGACTGTTGAAGTTCGACCTGACCAAGATCCCCGATACCTCGCTGATCGTGTCCATGAAGCTGACCTGCACCATGGAGAACGCGTACAGCAGCCCCAGGAACAGTCCGGTGGTCAACCTGCACTACTCGGCGGATGACAGCTGGACCCGCACTACCGCCGTACCCACGTCCGGTGCTCTCGGCGCGATCCTCACGGCCAACCAGAAGAACTTCCAGTTCCCCAGCCACACCTTCAACATCGACCTGACCGCCCACAACTGGGCCATAGACCTCAAGGACAACCTCCTCACGCTGGCCATCGACAACGTCAACACCGCGTACAGCTACATCTACTTCTTCGGCGCCGGCGGCAGCCCTTCGGGGACCCCCCCGGTACTCGAGATCGTTGCCCAGGCCAGCACCTGCAACGGCTCCGCCACGTCCTTCGGCACCGGTGGCAAGGACTCGACGGGAACCCCCGTGACCGCCGTGCTCGACCGCTGCCCGCAGATCGCCAGCGTCATCGGCCTCGGGGCGAACTTCAAGGCCAACGTGCCCATGACCGTCCACGTCGGCCTGCAGAAGAAGACCTGGTTGACGGTGCCACTACCTCTCGACCTGGGGAACTTCGGTGCCCCCAACAACAACGTCTACATCTCCCTGGACGCACCCCTCGGCTCACGCACGGGGGCGGGTGTCGTCGTGGGTGTCATCCCGAACGACCCGCTCCTCAAGGGCTTCACGTTCTTCGCCCAGACGGTCCTCTTCGACAAGGCCGCAAACCCCCTGGGCATCGTCACGGGCCCAGGTCAGATGGTCACGGTCAGCAACTGACTCACTGCTCACTTCTCCCCGCAGGACATCTGCCGTACGGGGAGATCTGCACGGGGAAGATCTGCACGGCAGCACGGTACGGGAGTTCTGCAGGAGGAGTCCGGCGCTTCGGTGGGGGTGTTCCCCTACTGATGTCGGATCTACAACCCTACGTGAAGCTTGACGCCATTGCTGAGCTCGCCGATGCCCAGGGCCGGACCAGCCGATACGAAGGCGACGTTCTGGGCGGTGAGGTCCAGGCCGATCAATGACTGCATTGCCGGGATGTTGATGTTCGTGGTCCAGACTCCCTGGGAGTTGGTGTTGCCCACCGGCAGGAAGACGGTGTTGGCGCCCAGGTCCACGTAGGCGGTGCAGCCGTTGCCCAGGTTGATCGAGGTCGGTGCTCCCGGCATCAACATCAGCCAGACCAGGGCGTTGGCGGGAGCGCTGGCCATCGCCATGGTCATGGCGCTGCCGAGGACCGGCGGCGACGAGGACAACACCGGCTTGCTGCTCTTGCCACAGCCGGAGCCGACCGCCGCGGCAGTGGCCGCCTCGCCGACGTCCACGGTGTAGATGCCCCGGCCGTGGGTGACCACCAACACGGTGCGGTTGTCCTTCCAGACGAGTTCGTCGACCGGCGAGGTCTTGGATCCCTCGGTGGTGGTCATCCAGGTCTTGCCATCGTCGGTGGAGTAGAACAGGCCGACGTCGGTGCCGGCCAAGAGACACCCCTGCAGGACGGGATGCAGCGCCAGGGCGCTGCACGGCGCAGACGGCAGGGCGCTGGTGCCCGTGCCGGTAATCTGCTGCCAGTTCTTGCCGCTGTCCGTGGTGCGCCAGACGTTGTCCGGGTGATACCCCAGGAACGACACGTAGACCCGCTTGCGGTCCTTGGGATCGATCACGATCCGCGACACCCAACGGTTGGGCAGCGCCTGGACATCAACCCTCGTCCAGGTGGGGGTTGTCGCCTGGGCGTTCGTGGTCATGTAGATGTCGCCGTG
>QJVU01000689.1 GCA_003235605.1 Planctomycetota bacterium
GGAGCACTGGTTGACCGTCTTGTTCATGGTTCTCTCGGAAAGCGCTGCTGACCCAACGTGTGCGGTGCGGAGTCTAGCCCTGGTTGCGCTGGGAGGCAACGGAACGCATGGTTCCAGCCGCCTGGGGAGCCACCCGACGCCCCGTTGCGCGGTGCCGGCGACAACGTAGACTCACCGCGCAACTTCACCCGAAGACCGACGAAGCAGACGGCATATGCTCGCGTCCAAATCAGCTGGGAATCTGGCCTTGGGACGGTTGGTCCTGGTCGTGAACCGAGCTTGGTTGCCTGTGCACGTCACTACGGTGCGTCGATCGATCTGCATGGTCTACCGGGGTGTCGCCGACGTGGTGGCGACGGACACGCTCCAGACGCACCCGTTCGAGGCTTGGATCCGTCTTGGGGGGTCGGCAGCCGAGCACTGGATCCGGACTCCGTCCACGTTGATACCGGTGCCCGAGGTCGTGCAGCTTCGCGTCTACGACAAGGTGCCCCGGTTCGTCGCTCCCTTCAGCCGCCGGAATCTCTACCGCCGCGACGCCAACACCTGCCAGTATTGCGGACGGCGAGAGTCGTCCGAGCGCCTCAGCATCGATCACATCAACCCCAAGTCTCGCGGTGGGCTCACAAGCTGGGAGAACTGTGTCCTGGCCTGTGTACGCTGCAATGCCAGCAAGGCCGATCGGCCGCTGAGCCAGTCGGGCCTGCGATTGATCAGACAACCCCGGCGGCCACACTGGTCGCCGCTGCTGAGCCTCTCCCGCGAGGCACGCCTCATCTCGTGGCGTCGCTTCACCTCCCACCACCAATGGGATGTGTTCGAAGCCAGTCGGGCCACGGGGTCCTGAGCCGGGGCCGTCAGGTTAGACTGTTTCTGCGCTTTGCCTTCCCATGTTTGTTTCGAGGTCCCCTCACCCATGAGACACGTGTTCCCGATCCTGTTGGCGTTCTTGGTGACGGCGCCCCTGATGCCAGCGCAGACTCGTCCGCAGCTGAAGAAGAAACTTCGTTCGATGATTGCCCAGGCGAAGAACGACACCGACAAGCTGTTCGAGGCGGCCACGTTCGCCAAGGACCACAACTTCAACGCGGACTACAAGAATCTCATCAAGAAGATCCTGAGGATCGACAAGGATCACGCTGACGCCAACGCCGCGATGGGTAGGGTCAAGTTCGATGGACAGTGGATCAGCCATGCTGACTACAAGAAGAGGCTGGCCGCGAAGCTGGAGGCCGAGTTCAAGGCCGCGGGCAAGGTCAAGATCAACGAAGTATGGGTGGACAAGGAAGAGGTAGAAGATGCCAAGAAAGGTGTCTTCCACCACGATGGCCAGCTCGTGAACAAGTGGGAGATGCAACAGTTCCAGGCTGGCAAGGTGCGTCATCCCCGCACTGGACGTTTCATCGAAGCCAGTGATCTGGAAAAGGCCAATGAGGGCTTGGTGCCGCTCGACGATGGCCGGTGGGTCACCGTCACGGACGCCGACAGGTTCCACTCAGACAAGTCTCGCCCCTGGGTGTTGCGCACCAAGTACTGCTACATCATCAGCACCGTGCCACTTGCCGAGCTCGAGAAAACGGCGGCGATGATAGATGTCGCTGCTGGCAGCGCGCTCAAGGTCTTCGGGGGTGCCGCCCCTCCGCCGTCACGAATCGCGGCGATACGCATTGCCAAGACTACCGAGGATTATCAGGAGATAGGGAAAGAGATCGGTACCGGCGATGACGTGTTTGGCGTCTACATTGCAGGTGGCAACGGTGCTGACTCTGCGCAGACAATCGACGGTAGTGATTCGCGGCTGGTGATCATGAACTATGGAGAGCCCAGGGCTCGCCCGTACTTTGCCCGTCACGCTGCCGGTCTTGCCATGTGTTGCAGCTTCCTCCCTGCCGAGGGGGATGACGTGGCCGCGTGGTTTCTACGGGGCGTTGCCGCCTACGCGTCCCAGCACCTGGGCCCTGGCGACTCCAAGTGGTACGCACAGCAGCAACAGAAGAAGGGTGGTCTCAGCAACCTCCAGGAGTGGTTCGGCGACTTCAAGGTCAGCATTGACGTCAGCGCGGACGCGGTGGACGGGAACATCTTCCAGGCTGGCCTGCTCATCGCTTTCTGTCTCAAGGGCGGCGACAAGCAGGCCACGGACGCGCTACTCAAAGTGAGGCGTGCCTGCACAGAGGGAGGCAAGGCCGGCCCCGCTGTGGAAGGCCTCCAGAAGGTCTTGACCGCCCGCCAAGCTGGAGTGAAGGCCTACTTCGAGAGCCTCCTGAAGTAGCCAGAACCGGTCCGGGCCTCCCTGATTCCGGGTTGCGGTTGCAGGGTGTCTCGCCGATGGTATGGGGCTGTCTGGACAGGGCACCCTGGCTCCCTGGCCCTGCAGGCCGACAGTCCCCTCGACGTCCAGTCCACACTGGAGGGGCGGGGTCGGCAGGGCGCTCTTCCCCGGTCGGGGTTCGCGCGATCCACCCACATTACCACCGATAGGACTTACAGGAGCTTGTTGATGTCTCTGACCCGATCTGTGCTCGGCACCTTGCTGACCACCCTGCTGGCGCTGCCAGGCATCGCCCAGGTTGCGGCGTTCAAGAACGCCTTGCCCGAGAGCTGCATTCTCTTCGTCACCGCACCGGACTTCGCGTCCTCCATACAGGAGTTCAAGTCCACACCTTTCTTTCGCATGTGGAAAGAGGATGAAGTGCAGGAGTTCCTGGCCGAGCTCCTGAAAGAGGGCGAGAAGAAAAAGGAGGAGCTGCTTGCCCGCGGCCGCAAGATGCACGAGGCGGGGAAGTTCCCACTGGACCCCGATGAGCTCCTGAAACTGCGCCTTGGCAGTGCCACGTTCGCAGCGACAAGCCTCGATCTAGGCATGTCTGAGTTCGGTATTCCGCGCCCCAGTATCGGTATGGTGGCTTACCTGGATTTCGGGAGCAGTGCACCCTCGTGGCGCAAGGTCATCCAGCTGGGGTTGGATCAGCTCATGGAGAAGCGAGGCAAGCGCTTGACGAAAACGACTTCCAAGGTCGGGGGCGTGGAACTCGTGACCTTGTCGAAGTCAGGATCTCCAATGTCCCTCAACGTTGCCTTTGTCGGGACTGGCGTGGTCATCGGGTCCCTGCAGCACGAGGTGACAGCGGTCATCAGCAACCACCTGGCTGGCAAGACCGTGCTGACTGCGACCGAGAACTACAAGGAGACGGTCAAGCACCTCGACATCCAGGGCGCAGAGGTGGAGGTGTACTTCCAGCCAAAGCTTCTGGTCGACAGCATCATGAAGATGGTGCGGTTGGCCGCCCAGGGGCCGGGACTGCCGCTGGGAATCGACATCGATGGTATCGACCGGGCCGTGACCGCTTTCGGGTTGCGCAGCTGCAACGGGATGGGCCTCACGTCTCAGTATCAGGGCAAGAAGACTGTGACCCGCGGGTTCATGTACTCTCTCGAGCCAGAACGCAGGGGTCTAGCGGTCTCGAGCGGCAAGAGCCTGCAGCTGGATTTCCTGAGATGGGTGCCCAAGGACGCCGCAAACCTCTCTGCGGCCACGTTCAACCCCATGGCATGGCACGACGCGCTGGTCGGTGCTGTCAAGGCCTATGACAAAGAGCAAGCAGACCACCTGATGGAGGTCCTCAAGAGCTACGAGACCCGGTTTGGCATCACTCTCAAGGAGGATCTCTTCGGTGTGTTGGGGGACCACTACGTTTGGTGGTCCATGGGGGTTTCGAGCTTCATGCAAGCGCCAGAGTGGGCAATTCTCCTGAAGGTGAAGGATGAGGCTCGTCTGCTGAAGATGCTCGAAACGCTCACGAACCTCTCGGAGGGTTGGGTGGAACTGGTCCCGACGGAACGCAGGGGCGTCAAGACCTACAGGCTCGAGATGAACCCGGAGTTGATGAACGAGGGGCTCGCCATGGCATTGTCCGTGATTCAGCCGTGTTTCGCTTTCAAGAACGGCTACATGGTGGCAGCGCTCTCGACCGGGGACGTTCGTCGGGCCATGAAACGCATGGACAGGGAGGATGATCCCAAGGGTGATATCAGGGGTAACGATTCGTTCGCCGAATACACCAACATGCTTCCGAAGCAGAACCTCAACTCCATCGGATGGACGGATTGGCGCAACTCCTTCGAGAACTTCTACCAGGCCTTGACCTCGATTCTGGCGCTGTCGATGCCGGGCGACAGGGTACCGATCGATCTGACGCTGTTGCCCGAGGCAGAGACGTTGAGCAGGCATCTGTTCGGGTCCATGTCCTGGAGTACGGTCGATGGGACGGGTTACCAGACAACCATGATCAGCCCGGTTGGCCCGGAGATCATCCTCGGCGGAGTAGGCGTGGGTGCCCTGGTTGCCGGGACATTCGTGGCTCGCCCAGCCGGAGGCATGGTTGCGGCGCCACCTCGTCCCGCTGCAGACCCCGCCGTAACGCGTCCCGCTGCAGACCCCGCCGTACGCAAGGTCCCGGCAAGAGCCAAGCCCAGCGCGACGAACGAAGGGGCCGAGTCCAAGCCTACGGAGACGGAGAAGCCCAAGAACCAGGAGAAGCCCAAGGAGAAGATCAGGAGGGAGGGCCTGAAGCCCACAAGGGATGGGGACAGGCGATAGCCTCTGCCCTCCGGTACATTCGCAGTCCGACATGAACGGACTGCGAAGAAGAAACAGCGCCCTGTGTCGCGTGCAACGACATGGGGCGTTTCTCCTTGGCATGACGCTTGGTGCGGCGGTTGGTGCTCAGGCCCTCTGCATTCAAACCAAGCCGACCTGGAGCGTGGAGGGTGGGATCGTGGCCCTGCAGCAGGCGGTGCTGGATGCGGGCACCGATACGCAGGTGATGCTCGTGGCGTCCCACCCAGATGATCGATATGTGCTGCCAGC
>QJVU01000139.1 GCA_003235605.1 Planctomycetota bacterium
AGGCCGGGTGCTTCCGAAGGAGCCGAAACCATCTGGGTTGGGGTCCAGGCGGTTCGAGAAGTCGAAACCATGGCCGGCTGAGGCTGCCAACCGCAGGTGGCCGGTGGCGTCGATGGAAGCGGTGAGGTTGTCAATGCGGTCCAGAGCTCTGGCCAGGTCCTGCAGAGACATGGCTTCCGGTGAAACCCGGATGCGCGTGCGCTCTATCGCTCCGGTGCTCTTGTTGGTCACGGTGACCCACAACTCGCCGTTGGTGATGTCGAAGGGCAGCCCTGACTGGGTCAATGGCTCGTCACCGAAGGTCCCGTTGCCGTTGGTATCGACCACCGCGTAGGACCCGTTCAACCTGTCGTAGGAACCGCTCGCTGGCACTCCAGTGCTGTGAATGCGGTTGAACTCGAGGGCCAGGTTCCTTGCCAGGCGATCCAGTTTCGACACGAGACCGGGGATCTCCACCTGTTCGTGGCGCAGGAGTCCACCCACCGTACCACCGGTGATCTTCACGGGCGACCTGTTCTTGCCGGCGAAGATCTGGGTTTGCCCGCTCGCGTTCCTGGTTGCCGAAAGCTGTGAGGCCGTAGTCCCGGTTACCAGCATCTGACCGTCGACCAATACGTCCACGGTTCCGGTGCCGCGATCCGTGACCTGGATGTTCATGAGCTCACCGAGTTGCTTGATCTTGAGCTCGCGGGTGTCGCGGAGGTCGTTTGCGGATGCCAAGCCAGTCTCGATGTTGGCGATATCGGCGTTGAGCTTGGCGATGTCCTTCGTCAGCTGGTTTGCCGTGAGCAGGTGGCCGCTGACCTCGTGTAACGAGCTGTTCTCGATCTCGCCGAAGCGACGCTGCAAGTAGTTGAAGCTGTCCGCAAGCGAGCGTCCCGCCTGGGTCACGCCACTGCGCAGACCCGCACCCTCCGGGCTGGTCCGCAAGCTCTGCAGTCGGGCAAAGAAGGTGGACAGATCCGCGGACAGGCCACCGTCAGGTTCGTTGAACGCACCCTCGATCTCCTGCCAGCGGCGGTAGTCCACCTGGGAGCTGGCGAACTCGCCCATCTGCAGACGCAGACGACGTTCTATGCCGCTGTCGGTGATACGCTGGATCGCGTTGACCTCAACTCCGGTTCCGAGCTGCAGGTTGTGAGCCGTGGTAAGCGGCAGGGAGGCGGCCTGCATGATGCGCTGCCGCGAGTAGCCTGGCGTGTTGGCGTTGGCCACGTTCTGACCGGTGGTCTCGATGCCCAGCCGCGCTGCCATCAGGGCCTTCAAGGCAGCGCTCAATCCGATCCCGAAGCTCATGTCTGTTCCT
The DNA here is from genome assembly GCA_003235605.1 of Planctomycetota bacterium. The sequence goes on from QJVU01000139.1 coordinate 1,307, forward strand.
CCTTCTTCCCGCGGTCCTGGCCGGTTCCGGGGGTGATCATCGGTTTCAAACGGTGCCGCTGATGAGGCTGCCTCCGACCGTGTCCGTGGAATGCGGCTGCGCGTTGCAGTCGTAGCATGCGCCCCCGTCGCGCCGACTCAGCCCGAGCAGGGACTCGATGATGGTGGCGTTGACGACTTCCGAGAGATCCAGCAGGCGGCTGCCGATCTGGCACTCGATGCGCAATCGTCTCGCAGCCTCGGAGAGGTTGTCGGCCGCATTCTGCAGCGCGGCGGCCAGGTGATCGGGCAGTTGCGCCTTGATGCCGGAAAGCGGCGCAGCATCGTCGAGTTGGAGTGTCTGACGAACCTGCCCCACAAGCTTGCTGCGCCTCGCCTCCAAGGCAGTGAGCCTCGACGAGTGCTCCTGGAGACTGTCGATTCCGGCCTGCAGCCGACGCGCGCCCAGGGACGCGAACGCCCCCCGGACATCGGCCATGGCGTTGCGCAACCGGTCCAGGGCACGGGACTGATCCTCGAGCACGTCGATCAGGTTGATCAGCAAGTCATGCAACATGGGGCCCCCTCGCCCTTTGCCAGCTCGCCAAGCCTCTGAAAGTCGCGGATCAACGCCTCTGCGATACCGATGTTGCTGTTCCGTGCGAGGTGCGAAGACATGTGCTGGTCGAACCACTGCTCGTATGTGCCAGAGCCCACGGAGGTTCCAAACATGCCTCCTTCATCGCCGAGGCATGACTCGCGAAAGCTCTGCACCATCATCCGCACGAAGATCTCCTCGAACTGTCGGGCGACCTGGACGGCCTGCAATTGCTTCTGCGGCGATGGGTCGACCTGGGGGAAGCTGTCGATGTTCATCGCGTGATCAGCTCCGCGTGGAGATAGCCGATGGCCTTGAGATGCTTGAACACCTCGATCAACTCTTGTGGGTTCAGCGCCAGAGCCTTGAGGTTGACCACCAGATCGCCCACGGTAGCGCCACCTTTGAAAGAGGTGATCTGGGTGTTTTCGCGCTGCACGTCGATCGACGTCCGACCGACGACTGCGGTCTTGCCTTTTGTGAACGGAGCAATTGGTTGCACCACTTCATCCTGGGACACGACCGTAATCGTGAGGTTGGACAGGGCCAGCACGCACGGTGATATCTGCACGTTCTCGCCCGCGATGATCAAGCCGCTGGTCTCGTTGAGGATGACTTTGTCGTTGACCTGGATCGGCACCATCACGCCACCGATCCGGTTCAACAGTCGCATTGCGTTTTCCGGAGTCCGCAGGTTCTCGGGAAACCGGATCTGCACCATATAGCCGTCGATCGGCACCGCCTTGTAGATCTGCCCTTCGAGCAGCTTGTTGATTGCTTGCGCTGCCTCGATAGCAGTGCCAACACTGGGGTTGCGGAAGCGCAGTTCGAGGTGGCCTTCCTCGGAGAGGAAGAACGAGCGCGGGGCTACCACGACTTGCGCGCCTCCCGAGATCGTGCCACCGGTCACATGGTTGCTGGTGATAGTGGTGCTCCTGTCGGCGCTCGCAGCCCGGAATCCGTTTACGAACACGGGCCCGGCCGCAGTCGCATAGACCTTGCCATCCCAGGCCAGCAGCTTCGCTGGCAACAGCCGCCCACCGCGGAGATCGGACTCTTCGCCGAGGCTGGTGACCTCCACATCGAGTTTCATCCCGACCTTGGAGAAGGCCGGCAGCTCCGCGCTGACCGCAACCAAGGCCGTGGATCCGGTGTTCAGATCGGCAAGCTCGGGGTTGATGCCGTGGCGGCGGATGAAGTTGAGCAGTGCCTGGCGTGTCACCTTCGACGCGGAGCCGGTGTTGTTGAGACCTGTCACCAGGCCGAAGCCCGTCAGCTGGTTGGACATGGCACCCTGCAGTTCGCTGATCTGTCGAAGGGGCAGAGTCAGCGCTGCCTGCTGGCTGCGTGTGGCCGCTGTGAAGGACAGGATTACGGAGGTCCAGAGCAGAAGTCTCATCATGGCTCCTAGAATGGCCATGCAGCCCACACCAGGGCCTCGAAGAAGGCGCCCATGGGCCCCTTGGTCACATAGTGGCTGTTGCCTCCCTCACCGGTCAGCGACACCCGAGCGTCCGCGACTTGGTGTGATGTCACGGTGTTGCTGGGGGTGACGTCCAACGCCCGTACCAGACCGCTGATCTTCAAGGTCTTCGTTTCGTCGTCGATCTGCACGACGCGTGTTCCCGCGACGACAAGGTTGCCGTTGGGCTGCACGTCGACGACCACAACGGAGACCCTTGCAATCAGGAACGAGTCCTTCTCCTGCTTGGACTCGCCGATCATTTCCTTTTCGGTGCGGCTGTCGATCGCCGGCAGCTCGTTGAAGGTGTGTCGGCTGAGCGTGTACTGTTCCAGCTGCCAGCTGAGGTTGCTCTCGTTCCTGCGGTTGACCTTGTCCTCGTTCTTGACCCTGTGAGTCTCCGAGATCAGGATCGCCAGAACATCGCCGACCCTGGACGCCCGCAAATCGTCTATCGGCGATGCCGGGTTCTTGGCCTGGAGATAGAGGTTCTGGGCCGTGAGTCCTGTCGCCGACATCATGACAAGGACCACGACGACCGAGATCAGGCTGTGAATTCGTCCCATGCTGCTCTCCTCTTGCTAGCGAAGGGGTTCGATCACGCACAGCCCCGGTGCGTGCACCTTGACAACCAGCTGTCTGGGGCTGCTGGCGTGCAGGGTCTGGACACGGATGAAGCTGCCTGCGCTGCCATCGGCCAGAGCAAGAACCCGCGTCGCCACCTTGATCCGACCGCTCATGGAGACCAAGGTCACGACCTGGTTCTTGCGGACCACTGCGGGCAGCGCCAGGTCACTGAGCGTGAGCATCTGGCCGCTGCGCAAGCTGCGGGCGGCGACCCTGCCCTTCACCTGGTCGAGCGAGGTGAGGAAGATCGTCGACCCGAGGGGTTTCTCGACCCGCTTGAGCTCGAGGTTCTGAGGCCCGAGGGGGGTGTCCGTGCGCAGGACCCCCCTGGTCATCAGTACGCGGTAGAAACGCTTCAGCCGGTAGTGCACCGGGACCACCTGGTAGATCTCGTTGTCCACCAGGATCTTCACGTCGATTCGCGCGGAGGTCTCCTTGGGCAGCCCGTTCACCTCTGCCTTGAAGTCCAGGGAGACGCGGCCGGGGGGAACGCGCATCGTGCGCAGCCGGGTATGCACCTCGTAGGTTACGTCGGCATCGTTCCCCAGACCCAGCACCGCTTCGAGAGCAGGAGTGGCAACGTCGAGGACGTCCTTTGGCTTCACCTCGGTCGACAAGGGATGGATGACGGTTTCCTTGGCACCCTCGACCACCACGTTCTCGGCCAGGAACCCCTCCTTGTAGAGACGAACCAGGATTTCCTGCCTGGTCACGACACGGTTGTAGTTCGGGTTCGGGCGCCGGCCGAAGGACAGCGCCATGAGCCGGCCTGTGCGCTCGGCGTCGGGGGCATCGATGTCCGCGAGGTCACCAAGAAGGACATGGATGCCGCGCACCCGAGCATCTTCCCTGCAACGGATGCGAATCGGCTTGGGCGTCGTCGTGCCACCCTCGTC
>QJVU01000015.1 GCA_003235605.1 Planctomycetota bacterium
GTCTACTTCCGGTTCATGCCCGCGACCTGCGTGGCCCGGCCCAGGGAGCCGGGCCGCGCCACGTACGGGTCGTCGTACCGGCCGTCCGCGCCCGTCGGCGACCCCACCCCCAAAGCCGCGGCAGTCGCGACCTGGCCTGCCCGCCGGCGAGGCGGGACGGGGGCACGGGCTTTTGCGCCCCAGTAGAACCGGGCTCCGGAAAAGAGCACAGGATAGGCTGGCATGGGGTTTCCCCGCTGGCTAGCTTGTGGCGTCCGAGTCCCCTCCCGACAGCCCCCTCTGCTGTCCACTCGCACGAATGCGCATTCCCGAGTCCCCCTCCCTCCCTGCGCCCTCGGGCGCCAGCCCCCGCTAGACAACCTCCCGGTCGGTGGCTCGGGCACCCCCCGTCCGAGCACCTCTGCCAACAAAGAGCAAGCCAATGATCATCACCCAATGTCCCCGGCTTGTTGCCGCCTCGATCGCTGCCCTCCTGTGCTGCGTTGCTTCCTGCTCTACCACGGGGGTGCAGACCAATGGTGGCTCCGGCACACCCCGCCTGGACGCAGCCACCGGCACGGACACCTCCGCCACGGGACCCCAGGAGCAGGACCCGCTGCGCGCCCAACAGCAGCAGGCACTGCTGAAGAAGTACCTGGAGGATGCCCGCCAAGCCCGCATCCAAGGGAACCTGGAGGCGGCCTACCGCCTTGCCTTGCAGGCCAGGGAGCTGGCGCCGGGCAACCGCGAGGTGCAGGAGCTGCTGGTCTCCCTCAGACGGGAGATGGGCATGGAGGCAGAGACGCCGGTGGAGTTCGGCAAGGCCATGGCGGAGCTCCGTCAGATCGCCCACGACCGGGCCCGCTACGAGGTGCGGCGCTTGCTGCAGGCCGGCCAGGAGGCCGCTGACGAGGGCAACTACAGCACCGCCATCCAGAACTTCAACCGCGCGCTGTTGACCATCGAGGTCAAGCCGGAGGTGGCCTGGGACAACCTGGAGGACCGGGCTCGCACCCTCTTGGCGGAGACCGAAGCTCGCCAGCAGCAGCACGACATCAGCCGCGCGACGGCGGTCGAACGGGAGACCCAGGAGCGCCTGCGGGCTGCCGAGGAACGCGAGGCTGCCCGTGTCACGGCCCGCGTCGACTACCTCCTCCAGAAGGCCACCCTGGCCTACCGGCGGCAGAAGTTCGCGACCGCCCAGGACCTGGCCCAGCTCGCACTCGAAGTCCAACCCACGAACGCCACCGCCAAGGACCTGTTCACAGCGGCCGGCAAGTCGCTGCGCGACAACCGCACCGAGCGCTACTTCAAGGACAAGGCTGTCGAGTACCTCAAGCTCCAGGAGCGGCTGCAGGACCTGAAGATCACCCAGACCGACGTGCTGATGGTGGATGATGCAGCCTGGACCCGCGCCCTGGCGCGTCCCGGACGCGCGCTACCACCCTCCGCGGAATCCCCGGAGGACCGGGCCCTGAGGGCCAAGGTCGAGACGGAGAAGATCGGCAAGCACGCTTTCACCAGCGAGAACGGTGCCTATGCCGACGTGATCAACCTGCTCAGCACGGTGACCGACATCCCGATCATCATCACGCCCGAAGGGAAGACGGTGATCAACGAGGAGAGCCTGGTGCTCGAGATGAACCTGGCGGCGCCAATCTCCCTGGCCAACATGCTGACCCTGATGGTCAAGCGCAGCGAGCAGCTTGCTTGGACCATCAAGGGCGGCGTCGTACAGGTCACGACCAAGGCCAAGGCAGGAGGGGACAACAAGCTCAACCTCTTCGACATCCGCAACCTGGTGTTCCCCATCACCGAGTTCCTGCCGCCCAGCATCCGGGACCTTCCCACCGAAGCGGAGGCGGCGACACCGCGGACCGGCGGTGAGTCCGACGAGAAGGTCTCGTACATCGAGCCCGATGCCTTGATCCAGAACATCAAGGAGTCCACCGACCCCGCCTACTGGGACACGGAGGGCGTGCAGCTGGAGTACGTCGACGGCGGCTACCTCCTGGTGAATGCCAACCCCGAGATGCTGCGCCGGGTCGCGGCCTTCTTGGATGACATGGACAGGTTCTCCACCGCGGTGGTCACGGTGGAGACGACCTTCCTGACCATCGTCGACAACTTCCTCCAGGAGGTCGGCGTGGACTTCCGCGGTCTCGGCGGGTCCGGCAACAAGGGCACCGTCGCCTCCCTGGACGACGTCACCAACGGCCCGGATGACTTTGCCAGCCGTGGTCTCGACAACTCCGGCACCCAGGACCCTGCTGCCCACCCGATCTCGGGCTTCTTCTACGACGACGGGAACGACGGCGACCTGCGTGCCCGCACGGAGAACTTCTTCCTGGATCCGCTGGGGAAGGTCCTGTCCGTGGACGGTGGTCTCACCGCGATGATCACCTTCCTCGACGACTCCGAGGTCAACGCGATCTTCCGAGCGGTGGAGAAGAGTGAAAAGGCGCAGATCGTGAACGCGCAGACCGTGACGGTCCTGAACAACAACCACGCCAACGTCGCGGTGATCAACCAGACTTCCTACGTCCGCGACTTCGATGTCGAAGTGGCCCAGGCAGCCTTCATCGCCGACCCCAAGGTGGACGTGATCCACGATGGCGTGGTGCTGGACGTCCGTCCCGTGATCAGCCACGACCGACGCCACGTCCTGCTGGTGTTGCAGCCCACGGTCGCAGAGCTGCAGCGACCGATCCCAACGTTCACGACCTCCCTGGCCGGCTCGACGCTGCCGGTGACGCTACAGCTACCGCAGCTCACCGTGCGTTCCTTTGCCACAACGGCCAACATTCCAGATGGCGGTTCGGTGCTGATAGGCGGCATGCGCACGCTCACGAACCGCGAGCGTCGCGCCGCGGTGCCGGTCCTTGCGGACATTCCGATCCTGTCCTACTTCTTCAAGAACGAAGGCGTCTCCGACGAGAACTCCTCCCTTGGGGTCATGGTGCGCGCCCGTATCACCGACGTGGTGGAAGAGATGGAAGCAAGGAGCAAGGACAGGGAGCCGACCATCCGGTAGCCGGCAGCCGGAACGCTTGACCAAGCTGAAGGCGATCTTCTTCGACATCGACGACACGCTGTACTCGACATCACAGTTCGCCGAGTCAGCGCGGTGGGCGGCTGTGGATGCCATGTGCGCGGCTGGTCTGCGCGTCGACCGCGAAACCTGCATGCGCGAGCTGCAGGAGGTGCTGGAGGAGTTCACCAGCAACTATCCGAGTCACTTCGACAAGGTCGTCCAGCGGCTACCCGCCGCCGCCAGCGCCGGCCTCAACCGCGCCGTGCTCGTGGCGGCGGGAGTCGTCGCCTACCACGAGACCAAGTGGCGTGACTTTCGCGTCTACGACGACGCCTGGGAAGTGCTCAACTGGCTGGCATCCACCGACCTGATCCGTGGCATCATCTCCGCCGGCATCGCCGTCAAGCAGGCCGAGAAGCTCATTCGCCTGAACATCAGGGACTTCCTGACTCCGAGCGCCATCTACTTCACCGACCAGCTGGGCATCAGCAAGCCCAACCCCAAGCTCTACCAGCGCGTCGTGGAGGATCAAAGGCTGAGGCCGGACACGGTGATGTACGTTGGTGACAGCCCGATCCACGACATCGACCCCGCAAACCAGGTGGGACTCCTCACCGTCCGCTGCCAGCGCGGAGGCCGCTGGGCCGACCACGATGGCGAGACCGCTCCCCGCCACGTGATCCACGACTTCCACCAGCTCAAGAGCCTGCTGGAGCAGGAATTCGCCGTCGGGCCATCCGGCGGGGGCGGGTAGGCGCCCCCCTACTTGAGCTTTTCCCAGTAGCTCTCGGGCATGTCGTGAGCGACCTTGAGGGCGCCGTTGGCGCCGCCGTATATCGGCTCGCCGATGCGGACGACCTTGCCACCGCCGAGGTCTCGCTGCATGGCCTTCTCGATCGCGCTGTCGAGACCGCGGATGAGAGAGCCGCCCCCCGCCAGCAAGACCCGCTGGCGCAGCCTGTGCTGGAACTCGGGGTCGAAGGTGGCGATCAGCTTGCGCAGTCCCTCGACGATGGGGTCGACCAGGACCGAGCAGGCCTTCTTGATTTCGTCCGTAATGTCGAACTGTGTGGGCTTGCCTCCGACGGGCAGGTCCACGATGGCCCGCTCCGGGGGGTCTCCCAGGAACGAGAACCGCTCCTTGATCTCCCGCGCCATCTGCACGGTGAAGTCGGCGCCGGGACAGGCTCCCGCCATCAGGGTCATGAGCTCGCGATCCACGGAATCACCGGCCACCCTCAACGTGATCTGGTCGCTGTCCTCGGGCATGGTGCCATGCATGCGGCAGAGGTCCGTCGTGCCAGCACCGATGTCGATGACCAGCACGTCATCCAGCATGTCCAGCCCGTAGGCGACCGCGAACGGCTCGCTACACAGCATCACCGAGTCCACCGAGGCGCGCGCAGCTTCGATGATGGCCTCCTTGTTGTGGATGGAGGCTTGGGCGGGCGCGCCGATCACGCAGTAGATCAGCTCGTCCTTGCGCGGCTTGGCCATGCGGATGGCCTCCTGGATGAGGTCCCTGGCGGCTTCGAGCACCTCGCGATCTGCCGGTTTCTTCTCTCCTTCGGAGCCCTTCAGCACGCCGTTCTCCAGAGGACGGTAGAACCGCAAGGACAGCCGCTTGTCGATTGCTTCCTGCCCGAACAGCCGGTCTTTCTTGAGCAGCTTCTGGCTCACATGGTCCTTGGGATAGCCAACCACGGAGAACACCGACTCGCGCACACCGTTGCTGGCCGAAACAGCCGTGCGGGACGTGCCAAGGTCCATTCCGATGTAGAGGACCCCATGGTCCTTGGTAGGTGGCTGCGACCCCTGCGCGCCGG
>QJVU01000546.1 GCA_003235605.1 Planctomycetota bacterium
CGTTACCGGGTTTCTCAGTGAGGAGAGTTTCGGTGGGACGAACCGGCTCTGACTTCACTGGTGGTAGAACCACCTGGTGACGACCACACCCGAGCCTTTCAGCTGGGAAAGGAAGGACTTGAGGCTCACTTCCTGCTCACTGCCTGATTCCGTCTGGACGGTGGATTGGGCGCGCGACCCGGTCGGCACAAGACCACGTCTCACCAGGGCCGGCTGCTCCACGCTGCGTAGGCGGGTCCTCGCCGCAGCATCGGCCCCCAGCAATTCCCGCCGGACGACATCCCGACCCCGGACGTTGTGCTCGGTGAAGCGTGCGAGGATCTCTTCGATGTCCGGGCGCCGCTCATGGGAGGCCACGAAGTAGATCTCCTCGACACCGCGGTTGTCATCGAGGGCGTACCATCGTGACCCCTCGGGGATTGTATGGTCTCGTTCAGCTGCAACCGGGTTGGTTCCGGAGGACTCGCTGCTCGGGAATACCGGCGTGACCCATCCGGTTCCGTCGATGGCAACCACGTAGACCCAGCACTCCATGTTGGTGGAAAACGCGATCTTGACCTTGTCCGCGGCTTGCAGGTTTCCGCGGCCGTCCTGCAGGACCGCACCATCCTCGATAGGAACGGCGGTCTCCTGTCCGTTGACGATCTTCTGCTGCAGGATGGCCACGTTGAGGGCAAGCTGCCCCTTGGGTGGCGTTGCCCCGTAGCTCGCCGGAGTTCCTCCATGGGTCGCCGGCGTTTCTGCGTAGCTCGCCGCCGTTTCTGCCTGGCTTGCGGGCGTTTCCGCCTGGCTTGCCGCCGTTTCTGCCTGGCTTGCGGGCGATGCGGTGGACGAACGAGGGGGCTGCTGCCCTTCGGACAACGCCAACAGGAACGTCTTGATGTCCTCGGCGTAGTGTTCTGAGTAGTTGTCGCTGGCGGTGCCGAGGAGATTGCTTGCCAGCTTGATGAGTGTGGGCGCCGCCGCTGCCATTGCAGTGCAGCCCACCGGGACGAGGAACGCGGACAAGACCGCGGCACCCAGGAGAGCGCGCGATCGTGAACCATGGTGTCTGTTGGAAGATGTCATCTTGATCTCCTTCGGCATGGGCGTCTCAGGGACGTCACCTCTCGATCCGGTATGTGATGGACGTGGCGGTCCAGTCGGACGCGCCTTCGGGATGTGTGGGTTTCGCGGTCTTGCCTTGCACTCCCTTTAACCCGCGCGTCGCCAACAGGCGGGCCAACTCGCGGAACGGCGCCGCTGGTGCGGGATGCCCGAGCTTCGTTTCCTCGAGCCCACGCATGCACCGGCGGATGTACTGCGCCGTCTCCTTGTCGGTGCTGGCGAAGATGCCGATCGTGTCACGGCCGACAGGGGCTGCGATGGGCCAGGTGAAGCCGGCCCGGTTGGCAGACTTGAGGGAGTCCGGAATCCGGACCCGTCGTCCGGCGCTGATCTTTCCTTCCGGGAGGAAGTCAGGTCGCGCATGGCTGTTGGGGAAGAGCTGGCAGATTTCCCCTGTGGGCCCCACGTCCACGATGGTGATGTAGCAATCCGTGCTGCAGTGGATCTCCACCTGCAAGGAGTTGTCGTGGTCGAGGCGATCGCCTGGTTTCGATATCCGGAAGGTGGGCTCCCGAGTGGTGGCCAGGACCTTGAAGCCCCGCCAGCCCCTTGCAACCTTCCGGGCACCCTGGGGCACAGAGAGACGCACGTCCAGTCGAATGCTGGATGCCGGATTGTCCAGGGACGCCAGCAACGACCTGTTCTCACTGCTCTGGATGTGGTCCGCAAGCTTGTCGGCGACCGACACTCCGGCCGTCACTGGAAACGACCCGACAAGCTGGACTCCGTCGGCGCCGAGGATCCTCACCTCACGTGCGGTGACTTCCACGCGGTGGAGGGCGTGGTCCGCGGTGCCGACGGCACGGACCGTCGGAAGTCGCCGTTGCAGTTCTTTTTCCAGCTCGATAGCGCGAGCGGGCGCAAGTCCGACAAAGCAGATCGGCAAGTCGCCGGGTGCTGTCGTTGGGATCAGGAGGAAGGCACGTGCACCATTCTGCAGCGGCGCCGTGGGGGGATCGACGCGAAGCTGGGCGCGGCCACCTGCAATCGTTGTCACCTCGCCCACCGCCAAGGAACGTCCTGGAAGAAAGTCCCGCTCCCCCGGCGGATAGATGGCCCAGACGGCCCCGGTCGCAACCCCCGGCGCATACGCACTGGCCAAGAAGGCAGTCCGCGTCGACGGATCGACCCCCACCTCCACCCACGCGACCCGGGCAGCCTTCCTCGAGGCCTGTGCTGTTGCCAGCGGAAACAGGCTGCGATCAAACCTCTCTGCCTGCCCTTCCATCATCGGCTCCGGCACGGTGACGCGAAACCGGTCTCCCAGGCGGCGGGTTTCGCGCTCCACACCGGCGAACACGGCGCGGGCCGGCGCATCAGGCGGCAGTGCAGTCAAGGTCTTCGCGAGCGCATAGGAGAAGAACCCGCGGAATCGGCCGTCGATTGGCCCATCCAATGCACACTGGTCTGCCGCGGCAGCGGTCAGCAACAGATGACGCCCTGAGGCCAAGGACACCATCTTGCGATACAAGAACTCCTGTCGCGGATAGAGCTCCGTGCGTTTGTCGGCAGGAACACGGCGTGCCTGCACGGTAGCGCTGCGGGTTCCGGTTCCAGAGTGACAGCTGTCCAGAACGACGATCACCGACTGTGTCTGGAATCGAGTCAGAAAGAGGTCCAGTTCGTCATCGGTGATGTCACGTACTCTTCCGGTGCGTCCATCGTGCGGCACCAGGGACTCGTCCAGCTTGTCGTCTTTCTCATCTCCGTTTCGATCCGGCACCTGCGAGCCGTGGCCGGCATAGAAAATGAAGATCGTGTCGTTGGGCCCGGATCGTCTGGCGAGCGCATCCAGCGCTGCCAGGATGCCTTGACGTGTGGCTTGCTCGTTCTCGAGGGTGTGGATGTTGCGAGGAGCGAATCCGAAGCGACTGGTCAGCAGGCTCCGCATGGCCTCGACGTCGTTCACGCAGCCGCGCAGGTCGGGAAGGCCAGCGTATTTGTTGATTCCGATCAAGAGTGCCTGCCGAGCGGGCCGGGCCGTAGCCGCCTCGGCTCTGGCTTCCTGGCCGGAGATCTGCCCTGAGGCGACCCCGACAAGAAGCAGCGCCAAGAGGCGGTGCTTGGACGAGCCAGTGCCAGGGTTTGGCGATCTGATCACGGTCAACATGAAATGGACCCTCTGCGGCGAACCCGCGCGGTCGAATCGGCTTGAAGCTCCCTCTTGCGGAGAGATTGCCCCTCTGAAGAAGAAGCGGGAACCCGGCGTTACAGTGGTTTCTCCGGCAGGCTGACTCGCGCGGCTGGTAGTCGCCCGGTGCAGAGGAAGAAGAGGGTCCTCTCGGGCGGCCTTGTTGGAGCACTGGTGGCTGGGCTTTCACTCCGCCAATCGGTCAGGTTGACATCGAAGAAACACAGTCGACTCTCCACGCGTGCTGGGGTTGGGCTGCACGACTCCGGTTATGATCGAGAAGCCCGTCTCGCCGGTTCCCATGCCCCCAGGCCACGACTTCACGGACCCAGTCGAAGCCCTGGTCGAGGAATGTCTCGGCTCGCCGCTCGCCAAGCAGCGGGACGTCCTGGAGTCCCTCGCGGCGGCGCACCCGGAGATGGCAGCGGAGCTCCGCGCACGTTACGGACAACTGAGAGATGCCGGATTGCTGCAGTCCGCTCGCCCTGTCGCCGGGGTATTCGATGTGGAGCCGCTATCCGAAGGGAGGCGGTTCGGGGACTTCCGGATCCTGCACGAGCTTGGCCGTGGCGGCATGGGCGTGGTGTATCTGGCCGAGCAGGTATCGATGGGCCGGAAGGTCGCCCTCAAGCTGCTGCGCATGGACATCCTGGCACATCCGCGGATCCGCCAGCGCTTCCAGCGTGAGGTGGAAGCCGCCTCGAGCCTGGAACATCCTGGCATCAGCACGATCTACGAGGCGGGAGAGGTCGACGACACGCCGTACATCGCCATGCGCTACGTGCGGGGCGAGACCCTGAGATCGCGGATCCACGAGTCTGGGCGGGGCACCGACGGCACATCGAGCAAGACGAGCAAGTCCAGCAAGTCTTCCACCCAGGCCGAGACGATGGCGACGCTCCACCTGATCGAGCCGGTGGCCCGGGCGCTGCACTATGCCCACGAGCGGGGGTTCATCCACCGTGACGTCAAACCCGGCAACGTGATGGTGAGCGAAGGGGACGAACCGGTCCTCCTCGACTTCGGGTTGGCGCGTGCCGAGGAAAGCACAGGCGACAGCATCACGATGTCGGGAGACGCACTCGGCACGCCAGCCTACATGTCCCCGGAGCAGATCTCCCCCGACGGCAGGCAGATCGACCGGCGCACCGACGTGTACTCCCTGGGGGTGACGCTCTTCGAGTGTCTCACCGGACGCACACCGTTCGAGGCACCCACCCGCGAGGAGCTGTACCGCCAGATCCTCACGACCGGCCGTGTCGATACCGGCCACGCCCGTTTCCCCCGGGACCTCCACGTCGTCCTGGAAACGGCTCTCGCACGGGAAAGGGACCGGCGTTACCAGACCGCGCTCGACCTTGCCGAGGACCTCCGGCGAGTACGGGAGCGCAAACCGATCATGGCCCGCCCGGCTTCGCCGGCGGAACGGGCCTGGCGCTGGACGAGACGGGAACCCCTCAAGGCTGCCCTGCTGGTCGCCGTCCCCCTGCTGTGCCTCCTCGGGGGCTACGTCTGGGCCCGTTCCGACGAGATCGATGCCGGGGCCGAGGCGATGCGACAGCTGCAGCTTGACGCCGCCCTGGCCAGGGGGTT
>QJVU01000198.1 GCA_003235605.1 Planctomycetota bacterium
CAGCACGAGGAGCACCTCGAGGCCGCCCTTGACGGGTTCCGTGACGACGCCGAGGAGCACCTTGTTCTCGCGACGGTTGCGGGTCTCCTGGGGGTGGACGGTTCCGGAGCAGACGGCGAGCACGAGCGTGAGGAGAGTCCAATTGGCCATGGCCGGAGGGTAGCAAGGCCTCGCGTCCTCCGCGACCTCCGTCCATCCAGGCAAAGTTCCCGGGCGCATCGGCCAGCGAGAGACTACTTCTCAGCTTGACCGCTTCCTGACTCGTTGCAGCAGGGTGTCCATGCTCCACGCCCCGCCGCCGGCTGCGGAGAGAAACAGGAACACGAAGCAGTAGAGCACCGCGAGCTCTCCCTTGTTCAGGAGCGGCCAGAAGCCCTTGCCGGCATGAGCCTGGAAGTAGGCGACTGCCATCATTCCCGAGAGCAGGAAGGCGACGGGACGAGTGAACAACCCGACCAGGAGGAGCAGGCCGCCGAAGAACTCCAGCACACCGGCAATTCCCAGCTGGGAGAAGAGCTCGTGCTCAGTGCCGCCCAGGAACCCCCAGAGCTTCCCCGCGCCGTGCGGCATGAGCAGGAACCCGGACATCATGCGCAGCAGACTCTGCGCGTAGGAACGTAGTTGTTCAGGCATCAGGCCGTGTCGTATCGCAAGAGGGACAAGAAGGAAATGAAAAAGCGCCCAGGCAGGTACCGCCAGCGCAGCGCCGCCTGGGCGATCTGACTCACTACTTCGGCAGGCTACTTCTTGGAGTAGTCGATGTGGAACGACTTCAGTGGCTTGTGGGTGCCGATGATGCTGTGGCAGGTGTAGGACTGCGGGGTCCCGTCGTCTGCACACTTCATCACACCCGAGCTGACGCTCGGAGTCCCATCGAACCACGGACGGGAGCAGGTGAACACGGCCTCCTTGTTGCTGGTCCAGACCCCCTTCTCGATCGCGATCTCGCCGACGTTGTTCACGCCGATGCTCGAGTAGTTCTTCTCGTCCGGGTCCCAGGCAATGGCCCACCAACCTTCGTAGGTGTGGCCGTTGCTCGGGTCACCGTGGATCACGGTCTGCAGGACGGTGCCCGCAAAGATGGGCTCGGTGATGCTCTCACCGCTGATGGGCATCATCGGCATACCGGGCATCATGCACAGCTCGCCCTTGAACCTGAGCTTGCCGACCCAGTTCTTGAGCCTGCCCATCTCGTTGCTGGCCTTCCCCATGAACGCGTGGGACGCATCCACGATCTTGGCCTTCGGGTTGCCGTCGATCTTCCTGGCCGTGCCCTTGACATGCACGAACCACTCGCCGTCATTGAACGCCATGTTGCCGAGGTAGGTAATCTCGTCGTCGCCCAGCTTGTTGACCCAGCGCTCCACAACCCGCTTGCCATCGCAGAGCCCTGCACATGCGGAGACCATGGTGTCCTCGTCCTGGAAGGTGATCTCGGACAGCTCTGCCTTGCCCATGTTCGAGACACCGGCGCTGACGAAGCGTTTCTTCTGCTGGTCGTAGCCGTAGAACGTGATGAACTGCAGCGGTGTCTCCCAGGCATCGCTGTCAATGCGCAGGTCCTCGCGCAGGAAGTGACCGTCTAGGACCTTGCGGACATGGGAAGTCGACGTCCATTTCTGCATCGGCTGGCTGGGATCCATCCGCGACGTTCCCTCACCCTGCCAGTAGCCGATCATCCGGGAGAACTTCTCCAACTCCTTCGGCGGCGTGGGGGGGCCTGCGGGCATGTCCTCCTGGGCGAGGACAGGAAGCGTGAGCAGTGTGGCGGCAGTACAAAGAGCGATCGTGGGGCGTTTCATGACATACTCCTGATGGCTTGTGACAAACGAGCGGTTGCGGACTGTGAGACCCCGAGACCTGCCGGGACGATCCACCTCCCATACGCCGACGCGCGAGCCTATCAGAGCGCGGTTCCCTCCGCCATGGCGGCGGAACGTACGTGGCGGTGGAGAGTTTGTGGAGAGCTACGGTGAGGCCTCTGGCCCTACGGCACTACGACGAAACTGCCTCCGGCGGACCGACAGGCCGCACTCGTTTTTTCCAAGACAGCTCTCATGACAGCGCTCACCACAGGAGCCGCAGCCGTGCCCGGGAGGAGTCGGGAGCGCCGGCGGCCCTGGGTTCCCATCCGCCGAGGAGGACCATGCGGTCCAGGCGATACTTCTTGAGGATCGGGTCCATCCTGGCGGCGTTCTGGATCAGCATCTCCCTGGTCATGGAGCGGCGCACCTCCCGGGGAAACACTTCGTCGATCTCCTTCCAGATCTCCCAGAGCACTTCCGCCATCATGGGATCGCGCAGCCACCGTGACGGCAGAACGCCGGCGGCATTCCACCCGGGGGGGGTGCTGCGGGAGGCGCGTTGCACGACCTTCGGCAGCCCGCGCGGATCGTCTTGGTCCTTGTTGTGGCGCAGGAACGCCTTCATGGCTTCGAGGCCACGGTCACCAAAGGCGAAGAAGAACAGCTTCTTGGTCCGACCCATGAAGATCCCCTCAGGAAGCGGCACCGCCTCGCCTCCCTCGATCTCCTGGGGCTCGCCCGGGCGCAGCTCCGGGTGCGCTTTGAGCTTCTTGTAGATCGCCGCGAAGCCTTCCGGGTTGCCGATCCGCGTCACCAGGCACAAGCCGTTGCAGTCGGGCCCCCGCCGGTCCCTCTCGGTGTCATCGTCGATCTGCACCAGCTCCAGCACCTCTGTGCTGAGGTGCGCCAGGAGGTCTGCCTCCAAGTCGAATCCCATTTCCTTCTTGACCTCGGCTTTGATCTCCGCGAGGGACCGCGGCTGGTGCCGGAAGAGGTTGCCCATGAATTCCAGGAACAGGTTGTAGAGCTTGCCGAGCCGGATATGGCAGGCGGTGAATGCCTGAGGCTTCTCCTCGGTCCCGTGGGGTGCCATGGCCGCCAGCTTCGGCAGCGTGGTGATGTCCGGCAGAAAGGCGTCGAAGATGCCGCGGTCCTTCCCCGGTTCGTAGTCCATCGTGGCCTCGATCAGGATCTGGGGCCCTGCAGTGCGGATGCTGCTGCGTGCCCACTGCCAGGATTCGGTGCCGAACAGTTTGTGGACCAGGCTTGCTCGTTCCCTGTGACGACGGAACTCGTCGTCGATCAGGGCAGCTACCTGGACCATGTCCACATCGAGATGTGCCAGGACGCCCACGCTCTTGCGCCAGGCCTTGTTGCGCTCGGCGTGGGCCTGCGACGAGGTGGCGAGGCGTCGCATGCCGCCGGAGATCGCCTTGTCAATGCGGCTGCCGAAGAACAGCACCAGGGCTTCTCCCTCCTTGCCGAGCTTCATGGGGCAGGTGATCCCGTCGTCGTTCGGGCGCCCGAAGAACTCGCACTGGCGTCCGTCCTCGAGGTCTGTCGTGATCGGCGCTTCTCCCGACATCGCCACCAGGAAGGCCCGCGCCTCCTGGGCCAGCTTTGCCATGTCGGTGCTGCCGTCGGGCCAGAGCAGGATGTGACCCCCCATGTGGTAGCGCACCCATTGCTTGTTGCGCACCTCGCGTTCGGTGATGTGGAATCCGAGATCCAGACGGCCGGCGTAACCCAGCAGCCGATCCTGGAGCACGGTCCAGGCTTCCCTGGCGTCCTCGGTCCTCGCTTCGGCGAGAATCCCCTGCAGGGCCATCTGCCAGAGGTCGCGCACCGGCTTGCACTCCGGGGACGAGATGAGAGCGCCCAGGTTGGTGGGCAGCACGGCCTGGCGCATCGCCTTGGGACCGGCCAGCTGGAGAGTGAAGAGCGGCCCGCGGGCGAGAATCGATTCCTTGGTCGGCCCCGACGTGGCTTGCTCCTGTTCCGGCTCCTGTGCCTGGGCGGCTGTGGCCAGGGGGAAAGCCAGGCAGAGGGCAGTCAGGACAGCGAGCGCGGGGATGGACTCGGCGAGACGGTGTATGCTACGGCGCATGCCGTGAGTGTAGCGACTCGTATTGCAGCGGAGCCAGGCTGCGTACTCGTACCCAGGAGATCGTTCATGCAGTGCTCTTTCCTCGTCATGGCTGCCGGTGCGCTGTCGCTCTGGCTCCCCGCCAAGGTGGTCTGATGGAACGGTTGGCGACAGTCGCGGCGGTGGTGCTGCTTGCGGCGTCCGCTGCGAGCCAGGAGGCACCGGCGTGGCTCCTGGTGCGGAGCGAGGCCGATGCCCTCGGGTCCCTTGCCTGGGAGCGCCTGGCGAAGACCTACCTGCGGAAGGACTACCGCATCGTGCGGGCCGCGGAGGCGTCGGCGGCGCCCAAGGCCAGCCGCCTGGTGGTCGGAACGCCCGAGGACAACGCCCTCATCAAGAAGCTGGCCGAGGAGCTGGGGATCCAGTACGAGGGCAAGCGTCTGCGCTACGACGGCCAGGAGTATCCCGACGACGCAGGGCTTGCTCTCGTCACCGACGACCCGGACGGGGGTGGCACCCTCGTGGTCTTCACGGGCGCCACTCCGACGGCGGCCTACAACTGCCTCTCGGTAAGTGTGGACCTGACCCGCCATGGCTACGTGGCGATGACCTTCCGGAACGCGCTGCGCCGCGGCGACGTGAGGGCTCGCAAGCCCATGGCCGTGGATGCCGAGGCTTTGCGGGTGGTCCGCCTGGACGCGGATCTCTGGCGCATCCGTGACGCGCTGGCGGCATCGTCCCTGGACGAAGCGGCGCTCCGGGTGAGCCGCTCGTTTGCGGGCTACAAGTTCGTCTTCGAGGGGGCGGTGGGTCCCGATGTCGACCTCCTGGAGTTCACACGGCGCCAATTCAAGGAGCAGGCCGCGGCGCTGGAGGCGACTCGGAAGCGCTTTGCGGACGTGGATCTGGAAGCCCTGCTGGCGGAGGCGGACAAGAAGG
>QJVU01000718.1 GCA_003235605.1 Planctomycetota bacterium
GTCCAGGCGGCGGGACCGTATGCAGCGACAACCCCTGCTCCAGCAATGCCTGCGTGCAGTCGAGATCGACCTTCAGCGGAATGAGCGACGTGAATGGTGGCGCGCTCAGACGCTTCTTGTTCTCGAGTCGCACGAGGGTGCGAAAGCACCCATAGGACAAATGGTCCTGGAGGCCGCGCTGTCGAAGCCACACGGCCACGGGGTCGCGGGCTGACGCCGCTCGTCGCCGGCGGCGACAGGGCATGCAGTGATCCTGCTAGCCCTCTTCCAGGGCCGACAGCAGCTGCCGGAGCCCCGCCACGTGATGGTCCCCCATGTGGCCGATGCGGAAGGTCAGGCCCTTGAGCTTGCCGTAGCCCTTGTCGAGGGCGAATCCCGCGGCCGCCGCCCGTTCCGCGAGGACCGGTACGTCACGGCCCGAGGCACTCAGGCAGGTGACCGTCGGAGAGCGGTACGGTTCCTCGACGAAGAACTCGAACCGACGCTGCCGGGCCCAGTCCGCGGTCACGCTGCGCATCTCCAGGTGTCGCTCCCAGCGCCTTGCCAGGCCTTCGGCAGCGATCCGGTCCAGCTGTCGGCTGAGGGCGAACACCAGGGGAACGCAGGGCGTGGCCACCGTCTTGCCCTCGGCGAGACCGGCCTTCGCCCGGTGGAAGTCCAGGAGCCAGCCACGTCCCTGCACGGACTCCGCCTTCTTCAGGGCCCGGTCGGAGACCGCGTAGACACCGAGCCCCGGTGGCAGCGCCAGGCACTTCTGGGTGCCCGCGAAGGCCAGATCCAGGCCCCAGTCGTCGAAGTGCAACTCGGCCCCGGCCAGGCTGGTGACCGCATCCACGAGGATCAGGGTCTCAGGCGACTCTTCCCTGACGACCTTGGCCAGCTCCGCCAGGGGGTTGAGGACGCCGGTGGAGGTTTCGTTGTGAGTGATGGCGACCGCCTCGTACTCCTCCCCTGCAGCCCTCGCTGCACGGAGCTCGTCCCGAAGGGAGGTCGGCTCCGTTGCTTTGCCCCATTCGACGGCCATTTGGCTCGCCCGGCGGCCGCAGCTCGTGCTGATCTTGGCCCAGCGCTCGCTGAACGCCCCACATGTCAGGTGCAGGACGCGTTCCGTCACGAGGTTCCGGATGCCCGCCTCCATCAGTGCCGTGGCGGGAGCGTTCTCGAACAGCGTCGTGGCGTCGGTGAGGAAAAGGCCCTTGAGCTTGTGGCAGACGGCCTTGACCTCGGCCACGAAGGCCGGGCTGCGGTGGCCGATGAGCGGGCGCGCCATGATCTGTCGGAGCTCGGCGTCGACCTCGACGGGGCCAGGGATGAACAGCACCTGGGGTTGGTTCGTAGCTTGCGGCATCGTTGCCCTCGTGCTCATTCTGCCTTGTCCGGCCAAAGGTCACGAAACCTTTGGTCCTGAACCAGCCTCTGTTTCTCTTCTGCGGTCAGGCCGATGTCCAGGACCGGCCTGAGGCTGTTTTCCGTGATGTAGACGTCGGCGTGCTCCTCCACCACCCGCCGCCGGACGACGCCTCCGAAGCCCACGAACAGGTCCACCTGGTCCTTGGCTTCCAGGTCGGTGATGCCATCCCCAACGAACAGGAGGGGCCGCTGGTGGGCGGGCCGGCTTCCGAGGACTGCGGGCTTGCCCCGGTTCTGCCACAGCGGGCTCCGCCTGTCGAAGCCCGCATAGGCACCCTCCGCATCCAGCAGGGCCGGAACCGCGAACACACGTTCCGCGGGCACCCCCAGCTCACCGGCGAGCATCAGCACCGGCTGGCGAAGGCCGCCGCTGATGATGCCCACGTGCTTGCCGAGGGCCATCAGGGCCCGAACAGTCTGCCTGGCATCCGGCACCATGTGGTCGATGTAGCTGCGGCCCGCGGCCTCGAGATCCTCCCTCCCGGGGGCGACCCTGGCGAGGCGGCGTTCGTAGACCTCTGCCAGCGGGATCTCCCCTTCCATGGCCCTGTGGGTCAGATCCTGGATCTCCCTCAGCAGGTCCGCCGAGACGCGTCCGGACAACACGTCGATCCCTTCGATGGTGCTCAGCGTCGAGTCGCAGTCGAACCAGAAGGAGGCGAACGGCGCTGTTCCCCGCACCGGTCCAGGCATCGGCCTAGTGGACCATGCAGGCCCTCTCGATGGGGGCCTGGTTGCGGATGCGTGTGAGCGCGCGCTCGGTCAGGGGCTGCTCGAGGTTCCAGATGCCCAGCGCGAGACCCTCCCCTCCGGGCGGGTTGCCCAGCTGCATCCGGGAGATGTTGATCTGCTCCTCCCCGAGGATCGTGCCCACCAGGCCCAAGACGCCCGGGCGATCGTGGTGGAAGGTGACGAGCAGCGGTCCTTCCGGGATGGCATCCAGCAGGAACCTGTCGAACTCCACCATCCTGCCGTGGCGGTGACCCAGGACCGTGCCGCTGACGCTGTGGCGCTCGCCACCCACGAGCATCTCCACCCGCACCAGGTTCATGAAGTCCCGCTTCATGGACGAAGCCTCGCTGTGCACCCTTACGTCGGCGTCCCGGGCGAGGCGCTCGACGTTCACCGGCGTCACCGGCATGTCGAGACGGGGGCGCAGTGCGCCGACCTGCATGGCCACGGTGAGGGGTCGCTGGGCGGACTCGGCCAGCGCCCCTTGCAGGGTCAGGCGCAGGGAGCCCAGCTTGCCCTGGAACACCTGGCTGATGAACGACGACAGGTTGTGCACCAGGTCCAGGTAGGGGCTCAGGATCGCCGCCTCGCTGGGGGTGATGCGCGGCACGTTGACGCCGTTCATCGCGATGCCCTTGGTCAGGCATGTGCCCACCTGGCGGGCGATTTCCAGGGACACGTTGCGCTTGGCTTCCTTGGTGCTTGCCCCCAGGTGGGGGGTGAGGACGAGATTCTTGGTGTGGCGGAGGCGGTGGTCCTGAGGCAAGGGCTCGGTCTCGAACACGTCGAGGGCGGCGCCAGCGAGGCGGTCGCCCTCGAGGGCGTCGCACAGGGCCTGCTCGTCGACGATGCCGCCGCGGGCGGCGTGGATCAGGTGGGCGTCGGGCTTCATCCAGGAGAGGCGTTCCCGGTTCAGCAGGTGGTGGGTGCTGTCGAGCAGGGGTACGTGCACCGACAAGAAGTCTGCGGAGCGGAGGAGGTCTTCCAGTTCCACCAGACGGATCCCCTTGGGGGCGTTGGCCTGGGAGATCGCGGGGTCGTGGGCGATCACCTCCATGGCGAGACCGACCCCGCGCTCTGCGACAACGCTACCGATGCGTCCGAGGCCCAAGACGCCCAGCGTCTTGCCGCGGAGCTCCACGCCAGTGAACTTGCTCTTCTCCCAGCGGCCGGCGCGGATGCTCTGGTCCGCCGCGGGAATCCTGCGGGCGAGGCTGAGCATCAGCGACACCGCGTGCTCTGCGGTGGTGACTGCGCTGGCATCGGGCGTGTTCATCACCACCACGCCGCGGCCGGTGGCAGCTTCCACGTCGATGTTGTCCGTGCCGATACCGGCGCGGCCTATCACCGCCAGGTTCTGGGCACCCTCGAGAGAGCGGGCAGTCACATTGGTGGCGGAACGCACCACGAGGGCGTGGAAGGGCGGCAGCGCTTCCCGAAGCTGATCCTCGTTCATGCCCGTGCGGACCGTGACCTCGCCGTGTCGACGGAGCACGTCGAGACCCTCAGCGGACAACTCGTCTGCAACCAGGATCGAGAAGTTGTTGCTCATCGCAGCGGAGGACTGCCAGCGGTCAGCGGGCACCCTTGCCGAACAGGATCACGCCGACTGTCCTGAGAATGATGTTCAGGTCGAACAGCAGTCCCAGGTTCTTGATGTAGTAGAGGTCGTAGCGCAGCTTTTCCATGGTGTCCGCGATGGAAGCCGCATATGGCATGTTGACCTGGGCCCAGCCCGTGATTCCGGGCTTGACCGTCAGCCGCAGGGGGTAGAAGGGGATCTCGGAGGACAGCTGGTCCACGAACTGGGGCCGCTCGGGGCGCGGGCCAACGAAGGACATGTGGCCTGCCAGGACATTGAACATCTGTGGGATCTCGTCGATGCGGGTGAGGCGCAGCAGGCGGCCAACCCACGTGACCCGCGGATCGTCGGGACGAGCCCAGACCGGGCCCGTGTCCTCCTCGGCGTCCTCCCGCATGGTGCGGAACTTGATGATCTGGAAGATGCGCCCGTCCTGGCCGACGCGCTCCTGGCGGAAGGTCACCGGTCCCCGGCTGGTCAGCTTGATGAGCGCGGCCGTCAACACCATCAGGGGTGCGGCGAGCAGCAGCCCCAGCACCGACGACGCGACGTCGATGCTGCGCTTGATGGCCACCGCCACTGGCGGCTTGGAGAAGCCGCCACCGAAGATCAGGTAGGAGGGTCGCAGGCTTTCGATCGCCATCTTGCCGGCAATCCGTTCAAACATCGCCTCGCGGTCCTCCACCAGGACGCCGTCCATGCGGCAGGTGAGCAGCTCCGCGGTGGGCAGGGAGCCGCGGCGCTCCTCCAACGCCACTACCACGCGGGCGACGCGGTTCTTCCGGGCGAGGACAGGCAGGCTCCGCTCGGGACCAAGGATCCGGAAGTGGTTCGGCCTCGACCTGGGGTCGCCAACGGGTGGATCGCTGGCGTCGGGCTCGCCGTTGACCGGATCGCCCACCAATCCCGCTACCTCGAACCCCGACACCGGGTTGTCGTGGATGAGGTCAGCGATCTCGCGAGCGTGGTTGCCGGTGCCCAGCACCAGCACCTGCTCACCGAAGTTCCACTTGTAGAAGAACCAGTGGAAGCCGGCTCGCCACCCATAGATCGACAAGAAGCACAGCGCCAGGATCAGGATCAGCTTCCAGGTCTCGCGGT